>CAYTRQ010000001.1:0-25420 GCA_964440025.1 uncultured Polyangiaceae bacterium
GCCGCGTAGCTCTCTTCACTGGTGCCGGATGGGTTCCGCTTTCACGGAACCTTGGGACGATGGCGCCGCTCGGAGAACCAGAAAAATGAAAAAGGCACCCCTTGCGCTTGTGAATGAGCGTTTTGGAAGTAAGGAAAAGTTGGTCTCGGCGATCGAGAAGCTGGCTAGCAAGGATCTGTGGCTGGATAGGGTCAACGAGGAAAAAGGCTTGGGCCGTGTCTCCAACGCGAAATTGCTGCGTCTGCACGCTTCGCTCGAAGACGTCAAAAGCCGCTTCGGTTCGCGGGACAAGCTCATCGAGGCCATTTGCCAGCTTGAAAAGCGCGACAAGGACGAGGGCTACAAGGCGCGTCTCGCTCGCTACCCACTCCCTCGTCTCGTTGACCTGCATGCAGCCGCGAGCAAGCGCGCCGCTCGCGATAGCGCTGCTGGCTCCAAGACGGCGACCCCGCAAGCCAAGAAGAAGGTTGCGCGCAGCAAGAAGGCCAAGGCAAAGGCCTCCTCTGCGCAGTAGTTCTGCGGCGGCAGGCGCCGCAGCCCTCCTCGTCCCGCCCCTCGCTGCGGCTCATCTCGGTCATCCGAGGGCGAGCAGCAGCGAGGGACATCTTGAGGCGGGTAGGTTGGCGTTTTAAGTGCCCACCAGACCTTTTTCTTCGAGGTAGCGGCGGGTGAACTTGGCGGAGAGATCGTAGGAGCGCTGCATGTCTGTGGCGAGCCGTTTTTCGATCATTGCCCCAACGCCGAAGACCTTGACCTCGAAGTCGGCGATGAAAATGCGACGGCAGCGCTTGCCTCCGTCGAGGGACTCGGTCAGTTGCTCTCCTTCTACACGGAGCTTGTCAGCGAGTCGTGAAGGAGCCACCCGGAAGGTATAGCGGTGGGCTTCTTTGTCGAGCCGACCGATCTCCCGATAGCCAATTGACTCACCCAGCACCTTTTTGATCGGAGTTGGAAGTTCGCCCACATAGGGCTCCACCTCGACGGTTCTCCGCATTTCTTTGTTGCTTTCCTCGTGTTGGACGATCTCCCAGCGAGGGAACTTGAGATAGTCGCGAAATAGCGCGTGGTTGTAGTCGTCGTCGAGGAACAGCTTCCAAAAGGTCTCTTCGGTGCAGTCGAAATCGTGTTCTGTGCGAATGCGCTCGGCCATGGTGAAGAGAGCTATACCGCAAAGTTCCTTGGCCTTGTATCGTTTGCGGGTGGGCGATCCGAATCAGACCAGCGGACGGAACCGCACCGATTCCCCGAGCGGGGCCGTCGGAAGGCGGCTACCGACCTACTTTCAGCAGGTCGTGCTCATGGTGAAAAAGGATCTGCTGATTGAAGCAAAAAGTGGCGAGGTGACGGTGACGAGCGCCTTCTTTGCGCTTCTCGTGGTGGTGCTCTCTTCGATGTCGTTTCACGGCGGCCCACGGACCGGGCGTCTCGTAGCGAGCGGAGTCATCTGGCTCAGTGTTGCTTTTGCAGCGGTGCTGTCCTTGGGGCGCAGTTGGGCGAGAGAGCGGGAAGGACGAGCACTCGTGGGGCTGCTGACGAGTCCGCTCGACCCTGGTGCACTGTTTCTCGGGAAGACGGTGACATTGACTCTTTTCCTCTTGGCCATCGAGCTGGTCGTTTTACCCATCGCTTCTTTGTTTTTCTCGGTCGATCTATTTCGATTTGGCGCTGGCCTCGTTGCGATTGCACTCGCGGCAACGCCTGGGATTGCTGCAGCTGGAACCCTGTTCGGAGCGATGACGGTGCGCACTTCCGCGCGCGATCTTGCTCTGTCAATCGTGCTGTTTCCGTTGCTAGCCCCGGTTTTGCTAGCAGCGGTCGGGGCGACTCGCGCGCTCCTTTCCGGGACTCCGGCCGGAGAGCTCGGGGGCTACCTCCGGCTCATGGGGGTTTTTGATTTCACCTTTTTGGTGGGAGGGGTGGCCCTACTGCCCGTGCTCCTCGAGGAATGAAGGCCCCCCACGCCATCCTTTTCGGATGCGAACCATCTAGCGTACAGTGAAGCGATGCGACTCGGGCTTCTCGGGCCAAGCAGTGGCCATGATCAGGAATTGGGTGATGCGGCACGAGCCCTCCGAGATCGACTGGGCACCGAGCGCGTTGTCTATCTGGGGGCCGATCGGGCCTTGGACGGCCTTGTGAGTCGCTGGGCGGTGGAGCTCGTGGGAGGCCAGGGTACTGACGCGACCCTCATGGCGCGAGCTCGGGCTCAATGTTTGAATGCCACGGCGGAGGAGATCGATCAGTTCATCGCTCGGGAAAAGCAGCGGGAGGGCTTGCGAATGTTCGAGTCCCTGGCGGGCAGCCGAACGCGCTCGGTCGAAATTGTCGGTGGAAAAGTTTGTGTGCTTCTCTATGACAAAGCTTTCCTCGAGGAGGAAGACATTCTGCCGGCGACCCTCCTCATTTTCGGGAAGAGCCCGGTTCCGGTGGTGAAGCAGATTGGTCGGCGATGGTTTTTGTCGCCGGGCATGTTTCCGGCGCATGGGATATTGGTCGTCGACGACGATTCAGGAGAGTTGCGAGCGACCAGCTACGATTCGAAACTTTCGTCTGTGGGCTCCCAGATCCTCGAGACGCCGAAGGGGCTGCGCATGAGAGCACTAGGAGCCAACTAGGTGATTTTCGTCTCGAAAAGAGCACCTTGCCTTCCTCTCGCTGGGGACGAGAGCGGTTGCCCCTTGAGCGCTCATGGTTTGAAACTCAAGCAAGAGGTCTCTGTCCGTTCGATTTCTTCTTTCATTCATTGGGAGAGAGCGTTCGCCAGCGCGCGAGTGCTCGTATAGGAGTTTTGGCGGTTCGCGCGGTTTTTGGGGGAAGCTTTAATCCTCCCCACGTAGGACATGTGCTGGCGGCCCAATATGTTCTTTCTGTGGGCCTTGCCGACGTGGTGATGGTCGTCCCGGTTTTCGAGCACGCCTTTCAGAAGGGACTCACACCTTTTCAGGATCGTATAGCGTTGGTCGAGGCGGCGTTTTTTCGCGTGCCTGGAACTGTGGTGAGCGATCTGGAGAGCCGGTTGCCCCGTCCGAGTTTCACTCTACGTACGGTGCGGGCTCTGGTCGAAAAACACCCCCAGGATGAGCTACGCTTGCTCGTTGGTTCTGACGTCGCGCGGGAAATGCCGCACTGGTACCGCGCCGAGGAGCTTCTAGGTTTGGCTTCTCCTCTGGTACTGGGACGCGTCGGGGAGCTCGAAGGACGGTCGCCGCCGGCTGTGCTCCCTGGCATTTCGTCGACTCAAGTCCGAAAGTGGCTAGCCGATCAGCAGAGCCAGGAGAGCCGAGAAGCTTTGGCGCTTGCTGTTCCAGCGGCGGTCCTGACGGAAATCGAGCGACGCGGGCTCTACGGGCCGCCCTGAGATACCCTCTCTGAGCCATGGATCTCCGCACGCGCACTTCTCTGTTTTGCGGCGCATTGGCGATTGCCATCGCCGCTTCCATTCTTTTGCGGAAGCGGCCCGGGATGCCGCAGATTTGGTTTGCTGGTTTCGCCGCGGACACCGGGCTTTGGTATTTGGCTCAGTGGCTCTATCTGTTTGTTCAAGCGGATGTTTGGGCTCGCTTCACTGCGATTCTTGCCGTGTTGCTGCCTCAGTTTGCGCTGCGCCTTTTCGAAGCCCTGATGCCAGAGAGAGAAAGACGTCCCACGCTGCCCAGGGTCGCTCTCGTCTTGCTTGGGCCGGTGGCGCTTTTGGCTTTGCTCGGGCCTCTCGAAGATTGGTGGGTGCGAGGAATCGTCTTTCTCTACGTTTTCGGCTTGTTGGGAGCCGGGCTGTATTCGCTTTGGGGGAGAAGTCGCAATACGCGCTCTCGCGGCACGCAACGGCGCGTGCGCTTCCTGGTGCTGGTCGGCGCGCTTGCGGTTGCTGCGAGTCTCGCTGACTTCCTGTGGTTCATCGATATTGCGGTGCCTCCCATTGGTGCCGCGTTTTCCATTCTCTTCCTGTTCGTGCTCAGCGAATCACTCATTCGCCAGCGGTTCGTCGACGTCTACGATGTTCTCGGGCAGGTCATGCTCTCCGCAGCTTTGGCGAGCTGTCTGGCGGCGATCTTCTATCTCTTCGTCGTCTTTTTCGGCGGGTTCGACACCATGTATCTCGCGGCGTTCCTCGCCACCATCGTCATTTTGGTGGTCTTCGAACCGCTTCGTGAAAAGGCGAACCTGGCCATTCAGAAGATGTTCTTTCGTGAGCGGGCTGATCTCGAACGAGCCGTGATGAGGACCCGGAAAGAGCTCGTTCACGTGCTGCAAGTCGAGGAGATGGGGCGGATCATCATGGCTTCGCTCGAGGCATCGAGGCGGGCGACAGCTGCCGCCGTGTACGTCAGAGAGCCGGTTGCGGCGCATTTCAATCTCATCTCGAGCTTTGGCCCTGGCGCACCCGAGCGCATTAGTCGGGCCAAGGCCCAACCTCTGTTCGAGCGCTTGGAACAGGGAACTTCCGTTGTCCTCGATGACCTGGAGCTCGAAGCGGAAGAAGCGCGGCGCGAAGGGAGGAATCGAGAAGCCGCCGCGGTGGCCCGAGTGCTGGCTGCTGCGGAGGTCCTGGGGCCGTTCAAGCGAGGTCTTGTGTTGCCTTTACGGGGGCACAAATTGGGACTTGGGGGACTTTTGTTGCTTGCTGATGATCGGGCCGTCGATGCCTACGCTCCGGATGAGATTGCCCTTCTCGAGGAGCTCTCCCTTCAGGCGAGCGTGGTCCTTGAAAACTCGCGACAGTACCGTCAGCTCCAGGCGCGCGACCGTTTGACGGTTCTTGGACAAATGGCGGCGGGATTGGCTCATGAAGTCAAAAATCCTCTCGGAGCCATCAAAGGGGCTGCGCAGTTGCTCGAAGGCGAAGACTCCGCAGAAGGCGGGCTCGATCACGAATTCGTTTCCATTATCCTAGAAGAAGTGGACCGGTTGGATCGAGTGGTCGGTTCCGTACTTGATTATGCAAGGCCCGCTCCCGGAACCTTAGGGGAGGTGTCAGTCAGGGAGGTGATCGACAAGACCGTCCGCTTTCTCGATGCCGAACGCTCTGGGTGTGAGCTGATCGTCGATCTCGATGAAACGTTACCTCCCGCTCATGCGGACGCCGAGCAGGTTCGCCAGGTACTCATCAATCTAGTGAGGAATGCCGTGCAAGCGATGGGCGGCAAGGGAACGATTCGAATGAGCGCTGCCCATCTCCCACCGGGGCGCGTTCCCGGTCGCGATGGCTCCGACGAGGCTTGGATCCAGATCAGCGTGAAGGACGACGGACCTGGCATTGCGCCGGAAGTTCGAGATAGCCTGTTCATGCCATTCGTGACGACGAAACAGAAAGGGAGCGGCTTGGGGCTAGCGATCAGTCAGCGTATCGTTGAAGAGATGGGGGGGCGCATTGACGTCAGTTCTCAGCCCGGGGAGGGAACGACGTTTTCGATTCTTTTGCCGGTGGGGCCGGGTCATGTGGAGTCCCGGGGCTCCGCGTCGAAGGTGGCTCCACTGACCGCAGCGACTCGGGTCGAACCTGCTGGAATTGGCGGCGTCGGGTAGGCTGTCCGCCTACAGCTTCTTGCACGAGAGAACAACTGCTTTCGGTTGTACAGCGCTCGGGTACGCCGGGCTGTTCGCAGGAGGAGTGGACGAGATGTCCATGGGGCTATCCTCTGGGCTCTGGTTGGACGAGCGCGCTGCAATAGCGCTTGGTTTTTAGGGTGCTTTCGTTGACCGAATCGGCCTGGGGCGACTATCTTGGGGATGCCGGATATAGCCGCGGTTTTTCCGTGGCGACGGTCTTCCGCGCCGGCGATACTCTACCCAATCAGTCGGCCCGAGTTCGTCGCCCAGCTGCGACTAATCCCCCTGCCATGGATTCGCCCCAAAAAAAGAAAGGACCTTCGCCCCTGGCCCCCGGTCAACAGTTCGCTCTGAGATTCATCTCGGGTAAGTATCAGGGGGGCGAATTCCCGCTTGCGGAAGGCGTTCCCGTGGTGGTGGGCCGTTCGAGTGATCTGGATATGGTCCTCGTCGAGGAGATGGTTTCCCGGCGCCACGCTCGAATTGAATTGACAGGAGGGGTTGTTCAGGTCGAAGATTTAGGGTCGACGAATGGGACCTTCGTCAATGGCGAGCGTGTCATTCGTGGAGCATTGGCGGAAGGCGATCGCCTTCTCATTGGCACGAGTATTTTGAAGTTGGTCATTCTCGAGGAACAGAAGTCTGGTGCACGTAGCCCGTTGGGGACGAGCTCTCAGGGGGTTGTTCCGGCTCAGCACGTGACGAGCCAGAGCGGTGCGATTCGGATGACCGGCAACTTGGACGAGATCCCGCTTCCGGATTTGATGCAGCTGTTTGGCACTTCGAAGAAAAGCGGAACGTTGGTTCTGAACTCGGAGAAACTGGGTCGGTTGCACCTTCGCGCAGGAGAGATCGTTCACGCTGAAATCGCTGACGCGAAGCTGGCTCCCGAAAAAGCAGCATTTCGGATGTTGGGGTGGAATCGGGGCACCTTCGCACTGGAGCCCGAGGACGAGAGTGTCACTCCAACCATGCAGATGAACGCTCAGGCCTATTTGATGGAAGGGATCCGTCAGCTCGACGAGCTGAACAATCTTCTCCCTCAAGCCCCACCATTGAGTGCTCGATTGGGACTTCAGACGCCTCTCAAGGCACCCTTGCAGGATCTCGAACAGCACCAGCTGGAAGTTCTGCAGGCTACGATCAACGCTCCCGATCTGCGCACCGCACTCGATCGGTCTCCAAAAACCGATTTGGAGACCGTCCAGGATGTCCTCGATTTGATGAAGCGAGGATTTCTCGAGGCCCTCTGAATCATGGCCGGGGGCCGGTGCTGAATTTGGCCGGGGGCCGGTGCTGAATTTGGCCGGGGGCCGGTGCTGAAATCTTGCTGGGGAAATTTCTGCTGGCTAGCGGTCGAGGCGAACTAGCGCTCGAGACGAACGTCCACTGCCCGAGCGTGCGCTTCCAATCCCTCTGCTCGAGCAAGTGATGTGATGGCATTGGCTTGGGCGGCGAGGGCCTGTCGTTCGTAGCTGATCAGGCTGCTGCGGGAGACGAAATCGTAGACACCTAAAGGCGCTCCGAACCGGGCGGCGCCCCCCGTGGGAAGGACGTGGGAAGGACCGGCAACGTAGTCGCCTGCCGCTTCGGGTGTATTGTGCCCGATGAAAATCGCGCCGGCGCGGAGGACTCGATTGGCGACCGCGCGCGCGTCGCGCATTTGGATGGAGACATGCTCGGCAGCTAGCTCGTTGGCGAGCTCGACCAGTGCATCCAGATCCGGGGCCACGAGCGCCATGCCGTGACGGTGGATGGATGCCTCGGCAATTGCGCGACGCGTGCGGCCTCGAGAGTCGGTTTCTGGGAGACCGGCGAGTTGTCGAGTGATCTCGCCCGAAACTCGCCTCGCGACGTCTTCCCCGAGACAGAGGAGCAAAGGATAGGCGTCTTCATCGTGTTCTGCCTGGGAGAGGAGATCCGCGGCGACAAGGGTAGGATCTGCGGTTTCATCGGCGAGGACCAGGATTTCGCTTGGGCCGGCGATACTATCGATGTCCACCTGACCGAAGACGAGTCGTTTTGCTGCGGCAACATAGAGGTTGCCGGGGCCTACGATCTTGTCCACTCCCGGGACGGTTTCCGTCCCGTAGGCCATCGCTGCGATCGCTTGCGCCCCCCCCGCGTCAACCAATGCCGTCACGCCCGCCAGGTAACACGCGGCTCGCACTTCTGCGCTCGTGTCCGGGCTGGCGAGAAGAATTTCCTGAACGCCAGCGACCTGTGCTGGCACGGCACACATGAGAACGCTCGACGGGTAGCATGCCTTGCCCCCGGGAGCGTAAATCCCCGCGCGGGCGACTGGGGTGACCCGGCTGGAAAGGAAAACTCCCTCTTCTTCGTATTCGAAGCCCTGGAGCTCGGTTGCCTGCCGCTGGTGGTAGCGACGAATGCGGTCTGTAGCGGTTTCGAGCGCGACGCGAAGCTCGGGATCGAGTTCCGCCAAGGCCGCCTTCCCATCATAATCACGAACCAACAAGTTGTGGACTTCACGCGCCTCGAACTTCTCCACGTACCTGCGTACGGACGCATCCCCATGAGTGCGGACGTCGAGGAGAATTTCGCGGACCGCTGCTTCCACACGGTCGAGATCGGCATGACCCCGCGTGGCGAGTGCGGAGCGCGCTTTGGAAAACTCGACGCTTCCGGGGTGCAGGATTTGAAGGCTTGCGTCGCTCATGTCCAGTGTCCTGCTTTCATTGCTGCAGGATCGTAGTCGCGAATTTTTGGGCCCAAAGCTTCACGAAAAACGAATTCGTCATCGTAGTCGACCTCCGAGTCACTGAACCCGCTGGCGACCTCCATTGTCACGGCCAGCACGCGCAAAAACAGGGCAAAGCTGCTTGCGCACAGGCGAGGTTGCCAGATTTCTGTGCCGCTCATGGCGGTGTAAATCGGACAGTCCCCCTCCGCGTCGATGTCACGAGTATCCATGAAGTAGGGATCGCCCAGCAATGTCGAATGGGCCACGATGACCCAACTGGCCTTCCATCCGGTTGGGCGCGGCTTGTCGATCAATTGGCCGTCCTCCAAGGCGAAGCCTTCCTGTTCGCTGAGGAGTTGCTCGGCCGGGACCAAGCGGACCCTCTCCGAGGGTGTTCTTGTTTCGCAGTCGACGGGGTTGCGCTTGAGGAGGAACTCCCGGTAGCGCCGTGGGATCGAGAGCTTGGACTTGAGCTCCTCGACGAGAGTCGCTGGAGCGGTTCCAAACTGGACGGGGATGTGCCGGCTGTCGAACGCGTTTTTGAGAGCGTCGAGAGATTCTACAAGATCGGAGTCCAAAATTGCCTCGAGAATTCTGGCAGGGCTGTGGGCTGGGGGGCGCATCTCATCATTCAAGATGCGCTATCGGCAAGGGCCTGGCATTGGGATGGGGATGGGGGCCACTCGGTCCCTCGTCCCATGGGGGCGAGGGCACGCGGCTCCGCACTTTTAGCCTGCCTTCTTGCCGATGAACATTTCATTGCTCGTTGGGTTCGCATCCTTTGCGGATGGGGAACTATTTAGTCTTGGGGCACCTGAAGGCAAGGACTTCGGGGCGATTCAGATGTCCTTTCGAGCGCCTCTCCAGGAGACCTCGCCAATTGCTCCAGTGACGGGCCAGTCGGTGGAGCCGGCGTGCCCCTTGACCGCTTCACTTTTTCGGGTTGATGGGATCGGCAGTCTAGCGGCGACTTTTGCCTCCCTGATGGAGGCGGGCAAGCTCGAAATAGTCGACTCCAGGAGTCGGAAGCGGCGGTTCTCTGTTGGGGGTGGATTCCTCCGATTCTGCCATGCGAAGCAGGGGGCGGAGCAAAGCGACGTCCTCGATGAGCGCAGGGGGACCTTCCTCGATTGCAGTGAGAGCCGATGGGCTCAATTTTCCCCTCCGGCGCAGATCCCGATAAGAGCTGACTAGCGCATCGAGGTTCATTCCGTGTTGAAGGATCATTTCGAGGCAGAGGTCGTAAAAGCTCTCGACATCGGTAAAGCCCCAATCGACGAGCAGCAGACTTGCTTGAACGTAATTGTGAAAGGCGATCAAGCGTTCGCCGTATCCGGCGAATTCAGACGGTGGTGTTTGGCGATCCAGGTGAACGAGGATGCGAAATGTCGTTGAGTGGGCCGTTTCAGCGAGCCCAGTGGCTGCCCGAAGGGCCCGACGGATCAGGTCCGGATAAGTGCCTCCGGTCTTG
This sequence comes from uncultured Polyangiaceae bacterium, assembly GCA_964440025.1. Classification (GTDB taxonomy): domain Bacteria; phylum Myxococcota_A; class Polyangia; order Polyangiales; family Polyangiaceae; genus NIC37A-2. The sequence goes on from CAYTRQ010000001.1 coordinate 9,723, forward strand.
AGGATGCTTTCCAGCTCGTCGGGATCCACCACGCCCAGGCAGAGGTCGGCGTACAGAGAATAAATGAAGGCGTCCGCTTCCGAATCATCGCCCAGGAGCACCTCCGTGGGAGGTGGTCCGGTGTGGTTTCGCAATTCGTCTTTTTTCGTCTCGAGGAGAGCGGTCAACTTGTAGCCGAGCTGGTCGTGGAGTGCCGCGAGTCGAAGCCGGAGCAGGTTTGATGCGTTTGGTTTGAGTGTGAGGGTGTCGACCCGAACTCCATCCATATGCAGGCGCTGGAGCAGGGCGCGACGGAGTTGGCGAGGACTGCCGCTGAGAATGTGAACTCGCTCGGCGTAGGCACACATCTGTCTGAGGAGAGTGGCTGCTCCGGGTACGGCCCTTTTCTGGTCGGGGCGCTCAAGCACGCTGCGGGCCAGATCGCTGAGACTGGCAAAGTCGCTCCTGAGGTAGGTCTTATCGAGATCCCAGCGCGTGATGAGAGGAGTCATGGCGGGAAACGGAAACGTGCGTCTCGGGCAGGGTCGTACTCAGGGGCTCCAAGCGCTTTTGGTCTCTTGGAGGCTCAAAGCCAGCTCTTCGGCGCCGGCCTCTCGAGCGGCGGAAATGGCTGATTCCAGCCTCGAGAGAGCTTCATCGTAGCGACGCCGACTGAAGCTCACCTGGGCCATGGCGCCGAGGATCTTCGCACGGTCCGGGCCGACGGGCCCTGCCAAATCCAGGGACTCCAGGAGGATGCCGTCGGCATCTGCGAAATCACCGCCACGGGTCAACGAGGCGCCGAGCTTGCGACCAAAGATGAGCACCGCCTTGATCGGGTCGTCGAGCTCGCCGCGCGAGATCTCGCGCCGAGCGATTTCCAGTCCCCGTCGGAGCGCGAGGATTTCAGCTTGGGTGTCGCCGACGGCGGTGGCCCGATCGGCCACTTGCTCGAGCAACAGAAGCGCCTGAAATGATTCCTCACAATGGTAGGCGTGTTCCGCGCGCACCTCCAAGGGAGCTCGCTTTTTGTCTTCCAGTCTCAGAGCGCGCTTGTGGAGTTCCCGGCGAGCGCCGATCGGGATCCCCGAGAGGACGACGGCGCGGATCAAGGGGTGGCTGATTCGTGCGGAGCCGCCCGAGACCGTGATCATTCCCTTGCCCAGCAGCGCATTGATAGCGTCTTCCACTCCATCGATTTGCACTAGCTCGGCGACGTCAGCAATGGGGGCAGAGAAGCCGAGAACGACGAGACCTTGAAGGACACGCCTCGGTTCCGCTCCGATGGTGTCGACTCGTTGTGCGATCAGATCGCCGAGCCGCTCCGGGGGGGCGCCGCCTCCTTCGAACTGCAAGCGAAGAGCTTGATCGAGATACAAGGGCAGAATGAACTCCCTGGGTGGCAGTTGGAAGGTGCCGGAAACGGCCTGAACTTCCCGGTGAGGCAGTCCGGGCAGCATCATCGCCGCAGTGCGCTGTGCACCCCAGCCGGTTTCGAACCCCGGGTTGTGGGCGCCCACAAAAAGGGCGGCAGTGGTTGGAGGGTCCCCGAGCACATCGGCAAAGGCATGAAGCGAAGGTCCATCCATCCTTTCCATGCCGTCAAACAGAAGGACGGGCATGCCTGGGCTTTTTTCGGCCGCCTGAAGGAGCGCCCACCGGAGTGCGGCGGCAAGACAATGTCTCCGCTCCATGGGACTCCGTCGATCGTTGCGTGGCGTTCCTTCCAGAAGGTCTTTCAGCCCGCGTTCGACGTCATGGGAGATCTCGGAGAGATTCAGCTCCTCGGGGGACGTGCGATCGAGACGGGCCAGGGCGCGGACACAATTTTCCAGGGCATAACCGGCTACGTGGCAGCCGTAGGGATCCGGTTCGACGACAATGACCTGATCTCCTTGGGCGCTGACGGATTGAGAGAACTCATCAAGCAGCCGGGTTTTGCCGGAACCTGGCTCCCCGACCAGACGAGCTCCCAACACCTCAGGGCCTTGCGGACGTCTCGAAGCCAACCAGGAGAGTTCCTCTCCCCGTCCGATGAATGGAACCGGAAACTGCGCTGAACGATCCTGGGGCAGGGGAGCGGCGCATTCGCAACAATAGCGAGCCACCGGAACGTCGTAGCCGCACGCCTCGCATGTCGTGACCTCTCCGGCGCTGAGGCTCGGAGCTATCCCGTCAACAACCAAGGGCGGATGACTCGGCTCGTCGACTTCCTTGAGAGCTCTCCCCAAAGCTTCCGAAAATTCATGAGCATCTTGGTAGCGATCGCTAGGCGACTTAGCCAGCGCGTTTTTCACCACTTCCACGATAGACAAGGGAATTTCGCGACGCGGAGCAACTTGGCGCGGATCGGGGGCGGGGGTGGTGAGGTGCATCATCACTACTTGAGTGGGAGATTCGCCCTCGAAGGGAAGCCGGTTGGTCAGAAGCTGGAAGAGGATCACGCCGACTGCATAGAGATCGCTGCGTCCATCGATGGCATCACCGCGGCCTTGCTCCGGAGCCATGTAGTCCGGGGTTCCGCAAACGATGCCCGGGCTCGTGACGCTGGGCCCAGGCACGTCTTGCCGGAGCTTGGCGAGACCGAAGTCGAGCACTTTGACCAGGTCGCCGCCGCGTCGAAGCGGCTTGAGCACGATGTTTTCTGGTTTTAGGTCGCGGTGGACGATCCCAAGATCGTGGGCCTCACCGAGGGCAGCGAGGACTTGGCGGAGCACGTCGACGATTCGTGACAAGGGGAGCGGAGCTTCTTCGTGGGCGACGAGACCGAGGTCTTTGCCCACCAGAAACTCCATGACCAAGTAGGGTTCCCCGTTGTCGGTGCGACCGAAGTCGTAGACGGAGATGCTGTTGGGATGATTCAGCTGGCTGGCGGCGCGAGCTTCCGTCAAAAAACGGATCGCTGCGTTTTCCTCGGAGAGGAGGTGGGGATGAATGATCTTGACTGCCACGGTACGTCCGAGCACCGACTGTTCAGCGCGATAGACCCGGCCCATGCCGCCCACGCCGACCAGATCGATAATGTGGTACCCGGCGGGCAGTGTCGTACCGACAAAGCGGTCACCGGACTCCGATTTGACCGTGCCCACCGGAAATCCGCACGACGGGCAGTATTGGCTGTCCTCCGTGTAGGGTTTCCCACAGTGAGGGCAAGGCAACGAGCTGATCTTCCCGTGGGAACCGGAGGTAGCGACGAATTCCATGAACCAACGTGGCCTGATCCGTCGAGGAGACGGAAAGCGCTCTTGATTGTCGCGGAAGTGATGGCGCATCGCAATCATGGCGGCCAGCTGTCGTTGCGTCCTCCGTATTCGTTGTCCTGTTTCTCCGTCTACCTCTATTGGAGCCGGCCCTGTCTGGAGCGGAGGCGCGCCCCTTCCCCCGAAAAGCCCAGGCGGGCCGAGAAAGGCCTTGTCCTTTTGGTTTGGCGGACAAGCCTCTGAACAGGCTTTCCATGAGGCCCGCCCCGTGCGAGACGACTGAAGCCGACGCTTCGTGTAGGCTTTGCTTCGTGATGAGAGATCGCCTGCGCTTAGGACAGCTGTTGGTCGACACCGGCATGATCACACGGGAGCAGCTCGACGAGGCCTTGAGCAAACAGCAAGATGACTCTCGGCGTCTCGGCGAAATTTTGGTTGACGAGGGGTTGCTCAGTGAGTCCCAGGTGACTCAAGTTTTGAGCCAACAGCTCAGCATGCCCTGGGTCGCCCTGCAGCACATCGACTTTTCTCGTCAACTACTCAATCTCGTTCCTAAAAGCGTGGCGGAGCGGTACGGGGTAGTTCCCATCTACGTCAGGCGCGCCCGGAATCGTCAGGAGACCCTCTATGTGGCCATGCAAGATCCGTTGGATCTTGCTCCACTTCGCGAAATCGAGGAGTACGCGGGGCTCCCCGTCCGTCCGATGATTGCCCCCGCGACGGACATCAAGGGAGCCGTGCGCGCCTATTATTTGGGCCTTCCCCCCGAACAGGAGCTCGAGGACGCCCCGCAGTCGGTGCCCCCAGCTCATGGCCATCCCGCTGGAGTGAGCGTCCCGCCGCTGGCTCCGCGCCCCCCGGAAGCTGCCGAGGCGCCGGCCGAACCGGCTCGTTCCTCGGGGAGCTCGGCGCTGTCCAACCAATCCATCCAGGCAAAATCCCCGGAAAGGGATGGCGGCGGGGCCGCTGCCGAGAGTGACGAGGAGAAACCACCAAGCAGCCGTCCGGTACATTCCAGAGGCTCCGGCATGCCCCAACCGAAGTCGAGGACGCCGCGCATGGTCACGGTCACCATGCTCGACGGGACCCAGATCACTCTCCCCGCAGCCGGAAGCAAAAAACAGGCAAAGGAGAAAATTGCTTCCTCTGAAGCCTCCGAGGAGACGCCCGGAATGACTGCTCATGACTTGGTCGACGCGTTGCGCGCCCAAGCAAGCGGTGCCGATGCCTCTGAGGTATTGGGTCAGGATGTCAATTGGGAAAGTCTGTTTGCCGCCCTTCTTTCGCTCCTGCTCAAAAAGCACTTGATCGCCGACTGGGAATTCGTGCGTGAGCTTCATCGATAAGAATAGCTGAATCATCGTGCAAGCTGAACCGGAACGTGTCCTGAGCGTGTTCGAGCTGACGAACTCGCTCAAACGCAGATTGGAAGATCTCACGACTGGGCAGTGGGTTGCCGGTGAGGTGGGAGCTCTCAAACGTCCTCCGAGTGGACACATCTATTTTTCTCTCAAGGATGAGAGCCGCGACGCTTGTCTCGATTGCGTGATGTATCGTCGTGAGGCCATGCGGCACGCCCGCCACCTGGCGGAGGGCTCCCGGGTGCAGCTGAGGGGTCGGGCGAGCATTTACACGCCGCGAGGACGGTTTCAGTGGATTTGCGACGCCGCGCGTCCTGCGGGGAAAGGGGCATTGCTCGAGGCCATCGCGCGTCTTCGAGAAAAGCTGATTGAAGAAGGTCTGACTGCCAGTGAGCGCAAGCGGCCCTTGCCGCAGGATCCTGTCGTGATCGGTGTGGTGACGAGCGCTACGGGCGCTGCGTTTTCAGACATCTGCACCATCGCTCGTCGACGAGGACGAGTCAAAATCTTGCTTTGCCCCGCGGTGGTTCAGGGAGATCAGGCGCCCTTGAGCATTGTCTCCGCTCTGGATCGAATCGAGCAGGTCGCTGATCTCGACGTGCTTATCGTTGGTCGTGGGGGTGGGGCTCAAGAAGATCTCATGGCATTCAACGATGAGCGTGTTGTGCGTCGCGTGGCCTCTTGCCGAGTCCCCGTGGTGAGCGCAGTGGGTCATGAGATTGATCTATCTCTTTCCGATCTCGTAGCGGATGCTCGGGCGGCAACTCCTTCCGAAGCTGCGGAACTCGTCGTGCCCGATTCGGAGGAGAGGGCCTTGGCTCTTTCGCGGTTGTGCCGCCACCTCGCTCAGGGAATGCGGGTCGTGCTTTCGGGGCATCAGTTGAAGCTGGATCGGGCGCGCCACTTGCTTGCCGATCCCCGCTTCGTATTGGCCGAGCACGAGCAAGCGTTGGATGAGCTCAATCTCCGGATGGAACGCGCGATGGGCAGGCGCCTGGCCGAACAAAAGCAACTCAGCCAAAAGCTGCGGGGCCGGCTGGAGGCGCGTCACCCCAGGCTCGTGGTGGAAAAGGCAAAAGGCCGCTTGGCGCCGCTCGTCTACCGGCTCCGCACAAGCTCCCAGCAGAGTCTGGCCTGGCGCAGGGCTCGGCTCACGGAAGTGGCGCACGCTCTGCATGCTCTTTCTCCCCTGGCTATCTTGGGGCGCGGCTATGCGCTCGCCACCGATGCTTCGGGTGGAGCGCTCCGCGATGCTTCACACCTTTCCTTGGGGCAACCGGTCGTCGTGAAGCTTCACCGTGGCAGGTTCGTGGCTGAAGTCACCAAGGTCTGCGAAACGGTTGAAACGGCGGCGACTTTCGCGCATGAGTCGGCCCACGGCGGAGCGCCTCATGGGGCAAAGCCGGGAAAGGACGAGTCTTGAGCGAGCAATGTATTTTGCTCGGCCACCCGGTCGAGCATTCCGTATCTCCGGCGATTCACCGTGCCGCCTACGAGTTGCTGGGTCTTCAGGCGACCTACCGGCTTTGTGATGCGCCGAGTGAGATGGACGTTCGTCACTGGGTGCAAAGGATCCGGATTGGACAGGTGCGGGGAGCCAATGTGACGGTCCCTTGGAAGCAGGTCGCCCTCGCCGAGGCGGACCGCCAGGATAAGTCGGCTGCTCAGGTGTTCGCCGCCAACGTTCTGGCTCTCGACGACGATGGGCAAGTGGTCGCCTACAATACCGACGCTTGGGCCCTAGCGGACGAGTTGCGACAGAAAAGAGAGGATGCCGGGGGACTGCTCGAAAACAGAGCTGGCGCGTTGGTGGTCGGCAGTGGTGGTGCGGCCTATGCTGCTGTGGCTGCTTGTCGGGCCGCCGGCTTTGCTCCCGTTTATGTGACCGCGCGGCGGTTCGATCCCAGCGAGCCGGAAACTCGGTGGCCAGGTGCCCAGCAGTTCTCGGCGTTGGGGGGCCAGCTCAAGTCCTGGCCCGGGTTCAGGGAGTCGGTGATCGAGGAGCTAGCACCGGAGCTTGGTGCCATCGTGCAGGCGACGTCTGCCGGGATGAAGGGGACCCAGGGGGGAGAGGAGCTCGTTCGGACTTTGCGGCTCGACGCGCTCCATCCGTCGATCGCCTATGACCTTGTCTACAATCCGAGTGTGACCCCATTCGTGGCTCGCGCCTGGGAGTTGGGTCATTCGGCTTCATCGGGGTTGGGGATGCTGGTGGGTCAGGCTGCGCACGCCATCGAAATTTGGTTTGGTGTTCGTCCTCCCCCTGCGCCACTGCTCGAGGCAGCCCGGGAGGCGCTTTCGCTGTGAAAGCAAAGAACATCGAGAACTACGTGGGGCCCATCGACGGTCCCTGGCCGACTGCATTCGTCGGCGGTGATTTGGAGCGGGCGGAAGCCGAATGGCTGCTCTCGAATGAGGTAGGGGCCTACGCCATGAGTACCCTTTCGCTCATGCATACTAGGCGCCACCATGGCCTCTTCGTCGCATATTTGAATGACGATCCAAGCCGCTACGTGATTCTCAGCCATCTGGAGATGACGCTCGAGTTCAATGGGCGCACTCATCATCTTTCGACGCACCAGTTCCCCAATGTAGCTCCTACGTTGGGCTATCGTCATCTGGAGAGCTTCACACAGGATCCTTTGCCTCGGTGGGTCTATCGTTTCCCTTCCGGCACCGTCGAGCGAACCGTGAATCTGGTGCCGAACAAGCCGGCCGTGACAATTGCTCTCACTTGGACGGGTAAGGGGCCAGCACGATTTTTTCTCAGGCCTCTCATGCCGATGCGTCGGAGTGACGAGCTGTGCCGCGAGCACGGAGGAATGCTGCAACGAGTCGTGCTTCGCTCTGACGAAGTGGAGGTGCAGCCGCTCCCCGAGTTGCCTCCAGTGCTTTTTCGGCATGGGGGTATCTTTGTGGGATCTCCGGATTGGTGGAGAAAACTGGAGTACCTTTCCGACCGAGGGCGCTACGTCGATTTTCAAGAGGACATGTGGTCGCCGGGGGTTTTCGAGATCGAGGTTCAACCGCGGCAGACGACTTACCTCGTCGTTTCGATCGGGGAACCGCCGCGTGGATCGGGAGAAGCGCTCGTTATGGAAGCGGCACAGGCTCAACTGAGCCGCGACCGGAACTCCTCGTTGGCGCCCGAGGTGAGGGCTTTGTCGGTCGCTGTCGAAACCTTCGTGCTCCGAGATGGGGAGGCCATCGTGGCGGGGTATCCTTGGCTGGACGTTTGGTCCCGTGATGCCGTCCTCGCGATCCGAGGGGCTTACTTGGCCCGGGAAGATCTGGTCCGAGCGAAGAAGACCTACTTGGGATTGCTTCGCTCTCTCCGAGACGGACTGCTCCCGCGGCGGCTGACGGGCCGGGGATCTGAGTCTCTGATCAGCGCTGACGCGACCCTTTGGCTCTTCGATGCGGGCATGCACATTCACCAGGCAGCTCCCGAAGATGAAGGGTTCCGGGAGGAACTTCTTCGGGGACTTTGGAAAGTATTCCGTCGGATGACGCAGGGGCCGAAGCAACTCCTTTGGTTGTGCAGTGACGGAATGCTCGAAAATGGAGCTGAGTACCCCCTCACCTGGATGGATTCGGGCGAGCCGGAGTTTGCCTATACGCCTCGCTGGGGGGTCGCTGTTGAGCTGCAGGCACTCTTTTATCGAGCTTGTGAAGTGTTGGCGGAGCTCAGTGAACGTTTCTCGGATCCAGGCTCGGCCGATCAGGTGCGACAGCACCAGCGCCGGCTTCTTACGAGCTTCCAGGGGCGCTTTTGGTGTCACGAGACCAACTATCCCTTCGATTGCATGAGCGGGCACATGGACAGCGCAGACACGTGGGCCGATCCGGCGATCCGTCCCAATGCACTCATTGCGCTTGCCGTTGCTCCGCAACTGTTCGAACCCTGGCAGCGTCAAGATATCCTCGCTCGCGTCGAAGATCGGCTGCTGACACCGCTAGGAGTTCGCACTCTGGATCCCGGTGACTCCCGCTACTTGGGGCATGCGGGGGGGACCATTTCTGAGCGCCGTGCTGCGAGTCACCAAGGAGCCGCCTGGCCTCATCTCCTCGTGTATTACGTGCGGGCAGCTCTTGCGGAGGGAGCCGACGCTTCGTCGCTCCGTCAGGTAATTCAGGAAACGTTGCGCGGCGGAGTGGCCCTGGGACATGTTGCCCAAAATGCCGACGGAGATCCGCCGCACCGCCGCAGGGGGAGCCCGGCCTATGCTATGGCTACTGCTTTGCTCTTAGAAGCCTTGACCTTCGATCTTGGGGTGGCGATTGAAGGCCGAACCCTGTGGTGAGCGCCAGACCGCCGAGCGAACTACTGTGACGGTGAAGCGAGGTATTTGAGCAGCTCGCTGCTCGTGGAAAATACCATATCGGTCTCTTCGTCGATGGCGTTTTCATAGGCGTCCAAGCTACGAATGAAGCTGTAGAACTCCGTGTCTTTTCCGTAGGCGTTGGCGTAGATATCCACGGCCTTTCCGTCGCCTTCACCAATCAATTTCTGCGCTTTTTCGTAGGCCTTGGCCAAGATGATGGTGCGCTCCTTGTCGGTTCGTGCGCGGATCTTCTGAGCTTCCTCCTCTCCCTCGGAACGGTAGCGTTTGGCGATACGGTCGCGCTCGGCGCGCATGCGCTGAAAAACGCTTTCCTGGACTTCCTTGGGAAGGTCGGCCCTCTTGATCTGCACGTCCACGACCTTGATACCGAACTTCCGAACCTTCTCGCGTGCGTTATGCGCGACGCGGTCCATTAGGGGTTGGCGCCGGCTGCCGATGATGGCGCCGAAGTCGTGGCTGGCGATCTCCGAGCGCAATTCGCTGTTGACGATGTCATCGATGCGAGCTTTCGCTCCCGGTTCCGAACGCACTGTTTTGTAGAACTGAATCGGCTCGACGATGCGCCAGCGAGTGATGGGATCGGCCACTAGGCGCTTTTTATCCAGCGTCAGGTACTCGGCGGGGGGAGTATCGCTTCCGAGAATGCGCTTTTGCATCCGGGCCACGTTTTCTGCCAACGGCACTTTGAAGTAGGGTCCTGGCTCCATCCGACCAACTCGGTATTCACCAAATCGGGTGACAATGGCGAGTTGTCCTTCCTGAATGACATAGAAACTATCCCACGCGATCCAGAGGGCGATGACCGAGAAAATGACAATGAGATTGCGTTTCATTTTTGGGTCCCTCCAGAGTTTTGGGGGGCTTCGATCCGTCGGGCCCCGCCAGAAGCGGCTCCTGCGGCAACGGCGTTACGCCCGAGTTGGAGAACGGGCAGGGTCGAGCCGGGAAGGTTGGAGTCCACGATGGTCTTTTCTTTTACTTTCTGGAGAACGCGCTCCAAAGTCTCCAGGTACATCCGCCGCCGCGTGACGTCCTTGGCCTGGCTATACTCTTTGTAAATGTGGGAGAACTTTTCGGCGTCGCCCTGCGCTCGCAAGATGCGTTGTTCCTTGTAGGCCTCGGCGTCGCGGATCTGCTTTTCCGCTTCTCCGCGCGCCCGAGGAATGACGTCCTCACTATAGCCTTTGGCTTGGTTGATGAGTTGCTCTTTCTGTTCTCGAGCGCGGACGACTTCATGGAAAGCATCTTGGACTTGTTGAGGTGGATCGACACTCTGCAATTTCACCTCGGTAACAGATAGACCACTTTGATACTTGTTCATGAGTTCTTGCAGTCTTTCTAGTGCCTGCTGTTGGACCTTTCCGCGGCCCTTGGTGATGGCGTCATCGATCGTCGTGCGCCCGATGACGCTGCGGAGTGCGACCTCCGCCGTGGCGCGCAGCGTGTCTACGGGATTGGCGAGACGGAACAGAAACTTGGACGGCTCGGAAATCCGATATTGAGTGATCATTTGAGCTTCGACGATGTTCTCGTCGCCCGTGAGCATCTGCGCCTCCGCGGGCATCGGGTTGTCACCCCGAAACCCCACCTCAATGCGGCGAATTTCGGACACGTCCACGACGTCCTTTTTTTGAATGATGGGAACGCGAAAATGCAATCCAGGATCTGCTCGCCCGCTCTCCTTGCCCAGGGTGCGGATGACGGCGACTTCACCGGGCTCCACCTGATAGAAGCCGGTGGCAAGGATCACGAGAACGAGCACGCCGAAGACCAGTGGCCCCAGTTTCTTCGAGCTTCGTCCGAGATTGCCGATGATTTTTGACACGACCTCCTGAGGATCAGGGGGTCTCCCTCCGTAATTTTGACTCATGCTGGTTTCCCGACGCCGACCCTAACGCCCAGAGGAGCTGGCGCAAGGTCAACCTCGTCGTCATTACTGCCGGACCCGCCAATTTCCGGAAAAGACCCGTCCTATCTCGTCGCAGGTGGGGTCGGTGACGATCAAGTGGGGGCGGGCCTCCTCGCAGAGGACAATCGTGTTTTGACGAAATGTGCGACCAAAATCGATGGCCTCCTGCTTATCGATGCCATGGACGAGCCAGGCGGGTTCCCGCCAAGAGATCTCCTGTTCATCATCGAACCCCACGCAATGCTCGACTCTATAACAACCCATGATCAGGAGATCTCTCAGAACGTTGTGTCTCGCGTCGTTGACTCGTCGAGGTAGCTGCATCGAACGCGGGTTGTGTGCGGTGAGAATGGCGAAGGAGCTTTGAAGAAGGGGCGGGAGTTCTGCCTCGTCTTGGATGACTTCGCCGTCGAGAGACGCGCGGAGGGTCCCACTGCTGGTCGGCAGTTCGTAGACGGTGGCCATGTAGGAGCGGAGGAGATTCTGATCCATAGCGGTGGGCTTCCTTGGACGCGCGTGCTGCTTATCTTGCGCGTATCAACTGCTAAACCGGTAGCCTACGCCCCGTACCGTAAGCAAGTGGACGGGGGAACCAGGATCTTGCTCGAGCTTTGTGCGGAGTTGCAGCAAGAAATTGTCGATGGTGCGAAGCGTACCGTGATGGTCGGGGCCCCAAACTTTCGTTTGGATCTCCTCGCGACTGAGCACTTGTCCGGCGGCTTCGACCAAACACCAGAGCACGTCGAATTCCGTGGCGGTCAATTCGACGTGCTCGCCGTCCCTTCGGACTTCACGGCGCCCGGAGTCGATGACCAGGTCGCCTGCGCTCACGATGAGCGGCTCCTCGGGTTCGGAACGAAGGATGCGGTCTCTCCTCAAGTTGGCTCGGACGCGCGCCAGGAGCTCAGCCAGACCGAAGGGTTTGGTGATATAGTCTTCGGCTCCAAGCTCGAGGCCCATGACCTTGTCTTCCTCCGTTCCTCGCGCGCTGAGCATGATGACCGGGAAGGTGGCTCCTTCCGTGCGAAGCTTTTTCACGACTTCGAATCCGTTTTCTCGCGGAAGCATGATGTCGAGGATCATGAGGTCTGGAGGATCTTTCCGTGCATGAGCGAGCCCCGCCTCTCCGTCGATTTCCGTTTCCACCTCGAAGCCTTCGGCTTCGAGATTCATTTTGACTCCCAGAGAGATGCTTTCGTCGTCTTCGACGATGAGTACGCGGGCTTTTTCATTTTGGCCGTTCACGGTCGTCATCCTCAGTTCCCCACTATTTCCCCGCTCCTCGCCAGAGCGCTCGAGGGGCACGCGGAGCCTTTTTCCATCGGTACAGTCGATATTCTACCTTTCTTTTGAAACACCGGCACGCAGCGGATTCGGCCTCTCGGGCGCTGGTGTTCTATGAGTCCTCGCTCTTGGGGATGACCAGGGAGAAGGTGCTGCCCTGTCCCCTTTGGCTATGAACTTCCACGTGCCCGTGATGGGCCTTCATGACGTGTTTGACGATGGCCAGGCCGAGGCCCGAGCCTTCTTGCTGGCGAGAGAGCCGGTCGTCCATTCTGTAGAACTTCTGGAAGATGCGCTTGTGTTCGGTGACCGGAATTCCAGGTCCGCTGTCCTTGACCGATAAGTAGATCGCTTTGGCCGAGGCTTCACAAGAAACCTGTACTTTGGGCTGGTCTCCACCGTATTTGGCTGCATTGGTCAGCAGATTCAACAATGCATCGGTCAATGCACCTCGGTCAGCCAGGATCACGAGCCGTTCTGGCGGCCAACTGATATCGAGCTCGATGGCGCCACGCAGACGCATGGTCTCGAAAGCTTCGACGGCTCCCTGAATGATGGAACGCACGTCCGTCTTGACTCGGTGGTACTCGCGTCGACCCGATTCCATTCTGCCCCAGTCCAGAAGGCGGTCGATGAGCTCCTGGAGCCGGGCGCTTTCGCGGGTCAGAGCTTCGATGCATTGGGTTTCGGTCGCCGGATCTCCCTTTCTCAGGGCGAGGGTGTCGGTGAAGAGACGGATTGCCGTCAGCGGTGTGCGTAGCTCGTGACTGACTTTGGAGACGAAGTCGCTTTGGAGTTTGGAGATGTTCGCTTCTCGACGCACGAAAACCCAAACCAAGATAACTCCCGTGATGGTGGCGCCAGATAGAGCCAGAACCAAGACACCCATGATCAGATTGGCTTCGAAATCGCCGAGGAAGAGTAGGACCATCCCCAAGGCGATCAGAAGTGCCGTCGGCACGATGATCAGCGTGACGAGAAGCAGAACGATGCGGCGATAACCGAGATCAATGAGCTCGCGGGAAGGCACGTCATCCATCGTAGCAGTCCCTCGCCCGGTCGGCTTTGTTTCGCTTCTTGCGGGGGGAGAAGGAGCGCCCGGTCCGTGTGCCGTTGACTCGTCCTCGATCGAAGGGGCCGGTCTTAGGGGGCTTTTGGGGAAGGGGGGGCCGGCTTGGCTTTTGTCTCCGGCATTGTTTCCGGCTATTTCCCCGAGGTGCGAGTCGGCCGAGTGCGCTGGTTACTATGGACCGCGGCAGCGCTGGGAGCGCTGGGTTGGGGGCGATGGGGAGTGGTGCACTGGGTTTTTGACCGGACCCAAGCCGCGGCCCGAGAGGCGGCACAGTGGTCATTGCCGCAAGACCAGGAGCGAAGATGCCCTGACTGCGAGCGCCCGGGCGGAGATCCGGCGGGGCTGCCGCTGCTGGCCTTCTGGCTCGAGGCCGAACGACCTGCACCCGGCGACGCGGCACCACATTCTTCCGATCCCTCCCCAGACCACCGGGTGGGACGCGACGTCGAGGCTTTGGAGAAGAGGCCTGCGTCCTCTCCGGCTCCCGGGGTCCAACCTTCAGTCGTTTCCGGCCCGCGGTATGCGCCGGAGCCCCCGGTGTCCGTCGTGCTGAGTGCCGAGAGCGTACTCCGGCTCGCAGAGCAGGGGGCTGCGCCGCGCGGAAGAGCCCGAGAGGCGAGCGGCGGCATGCCAGCGGGTATCGAGATCCTCGATGGGGGAGGACTCGGCATTGGCTGGTTCCCAGGCGATCGGCTCACGCACGTGCAAGGGGTGCCGGTGAGCGAGCGACGTCGCGTGATTGCTCGCGTTCTGAAGCTGCGCGCCCGAGGCGTTCCTTCCATTTCTGCCACCATTGCACGGCGCACCAAAAACGGGGTGGCGCGTTTCCAAGTGGTCGTTGAGCAGCCCTATTTGGTTCCGTCGCCAGAAGGTGCTTCAGAAACGCCTCTGGAAGATTCCTCGAATTCTGCGGAGGAGACCTCGGACTGCTTGACCCACAGCGATGGAAAAGTATGCCTGCGTTGAGTCAGCGGACGCGGAACCCAAGTTGGTGCGACATCATCGTCCGCGAGAAGCTGAAAGGAGACCGATGTCCAGAAAAGTTCACTGCGTCAAGCTAGGTCGGGAAGCGGAAGGATTGGAGAAACCGCCGCTCAAAGGAGAGCTCGGTCAGAAAATCTTCGACAACGTATCCGCAGAGGCATGGAAAGGTTGGTTGGAGCACTCGAAGATGCTCATCAATGAGTTCCGTCTCGATCTGACGAGCGAGCAGGGCCAGCACATCTGGTTTACGGAGATGAATAAATACTTCTTCGGAGAAGGCTCGGCGACGCCCCCCGACTACGTCGACGAGGAGAAAAAGGAATAGAGGAAGCTCGAGGGGGGGTTGCCGAAGGCCGTTCGAAGCCTCACCTCATTGAGGGCTTCGGAAGGGGGAGAGCCGATCCATGCTGCTCAAAAGCCCTATAAGCATTCGAAATCATTGTAATAAAGTAAGCAAAGGGGGCTGTGGATTGGACTTGCTGCTCGGTCATGGGGCCAAAATTCGGCCCTGGGGACGTCTTTTCTCTCGGCATTGGCCCCGGCGCCCGACCAGCGCTATACGGTCCAACCTACTGGAGCCATGACGCTGTCCATGAGCCAAGATGATGACGGCCTCGAGCCCGTCTACCCGAGTCAGCCGGCAGGGGGAGCCGAGTCTGTGAAGACAGGGGCGAACTCGTCGCCTGCAGCGGAATCAGTGGTTGTCGACCCTAAGTCTCAGGTCGCGTCCAGCCCGACTGCTGCTCCGGCGCAGGGACGTTCACCGCGCCGTCAGGCGGAGCCGACGCTCGTTCTTGAAGGTCGTCGCGTCGACCAACTGCGGAAACAGGTCACCAAGCAGCAGCGGGCTCTCAAGCGCAAGCATCGCATCCAGGCGATGATCTGGGCGGTTGCTGGTGGGGTCGCAGTTCTTACAGGGGGCTGGCTTGCCAGTGGCAGTACGGCAGAGGATCTTTTTTCTCCCTCGCAGGGGGCCGAGGCCGGCGCGCAGGAAAGGGAGCTTCAAGAATTTTCGGCGGATCAGATCGGAACCATGCCCGACAAGCTCCAACCCGACGCGCATGTTCCAGAAGACGGGCAGCAGGAGCCCTCCGCTGTTCGTGCGCCCACCGAATCAGACGAGAGCCCTGAGGGCGCTTCGGTGGCCTCCGCTACGGGGGGGCCCAGCACCGGCTTGGAAGAGAGGCCCCGTGCAAAGCAGGGGAGTGCTTCCCCGGAGCCCGGGAGCCACAAGGTAGGACAGAGCTTCGACGCGGCGGCTCGCCCCTCGTCGTCGACTGAAGCGCAGGCTTCCCCGAGTTCGGCGAGCGCTCCAAGCGCACAGAAGGACAACGCGCTCAGCCTGGACGATTTGGAAGAAGAGTAGCCTTTTGGGGCAGCTCGTTGGCCCGCGGGCAGGGGATGAAAAAAAGGGCTCTGGCCTCACGCCTTTTGTTTTGGGGAGCGGAGGCTGGGTCTTGAGGGCTCAACGGTGAATATCACGGAGCAAAAAAAGGAATGCTTCGTCGCATCCCCGTCGACTCGATGGTGAGCAGCCCATGGTCGGCTCCCATTGGTCGGCTC
>CAYTRQ010000001.1:25520-35079 GCA_964440025.1 uncultured Polyangiaceae bacterium
CCATTGGTCGGCTCCCGTTGGTCGGCTCCCATTGGTCGGCTCCCGTTGGTCGGCTCCCATTGGTCGGCTCCCGTTGGTCGGCTATGGCGATCGGGCACGCTCGCGCTCTCGGCGTTCCAATTCCGCTGCTGCTTGCTTGATGTCTGGAGCTTGAGGATACATGGCTTGAAAGTAATCGAGCCCTCGCCGAACTCCTTCAAGATCGCCCGCACGAAACCATGCCCGAAAAAGAAGGATCCTAGCGTGTACCTTCCCTGGTCGCGCAAAGGTGAAAGGTTCGAGTTCCGCGGCTGCTCGTGCCGGCTGTCCTCGCATGAGGTATATCGCCCCAAGGCAGTAGCCGGCACGGTCCCCCGACTGGGGATGCTGGGAGTACGCGCTGCACAATTCAAAGGCCCGATCGAAATTCCCGAGAGAGAAATGGCGCATTCCCTCGGCAAACTGCGCCTGTGGATCGTCCGGATGGGCTCGATACATTGCTCTTTGAAGGCTTGCCTCGCTTCGCCATTCGAGGGATCGCGACCAGGTGAGAGGAATTGGTGCGCAAACGACCAAGGCTGCGATCACTTGCCTCAGCTGGGGGCGCAGAGGGTTACGCCAACGCTCGGCGGTCGTCCGTGCGAGGGGGGCTGCAAGTGCCGTGAATCCCAGAACCGCTCCATATCCGTAGCGATCTGAAATCGTTCCATACTTGACGGCGACGGGAACGTGCATGAGTGCGCTGCTCCACAATGCCGCCCAGCCAAAGACCGCTGGGCTCAGTCGCTGCTGCGCCCGCCGCGCGAGCCAACCCACCGACACAGCGGTGGTCATCATGAGCAGGAGAAGGACCGAAAGAGATTGCCAGAGTGGAATGGGGGTGACTGTGAGATCCACCGAAACGTCGAGAGGCAGAAAGATCAACTTGATCAGGCGGCTCGTGACGGCTCCAGAGATGGAGGTCAGCTCGCCGATTCGGGGAATCGTGACAGCGAAACTTTGGACGTCGACAAGATTGCGAAGAGAGAGCACGCCGCCGAGGGCCGTCGCTGCCCCTATCACGATGCAACTCGCGCGTCGCAACGCTCCGGTCGGGTGCACGAGAGCAGCCGGAAGGAGAAGCAGGGGGGCGCAAAAAAAGAACTCTCGACACAGGGAAGACAAGGCGGTTGCCACTGCAGAAATCGCGACGAGTTCGATCGAGCGACGCCTGGTGCCCAAGGCGATCAAGCCGAGCAAAAGAAAACTCCAGCCGAGCATATCCTGCCGACCGCCGATGTAGGCGACGATGTCGGGTGTGACAGGATGAACAGCGAAGATTGCCGCAAAAGTGAACGCTATTCCAACGGAGACGTTCCACCTAGCGAGAAGCATGAACAGGGTCGCGCTGACGGCCCCATGGAGCAGGAGATTGATGCTATGTTGGAGCCAGGCACTGTCCCCCACCAACTGATAACTGAGCCAATAAAGGGCGCCACTCAGCGGACGGTAGTAGGGCACGTTGCGGTATTCGCCGCTAGCGAGGAACAGCTCCTTGCTGAGCAGTTGCCAAAGTCCTTCCGGTGTTCGGACGAACGGATTGCCGACGAGCAGAGCGCTATCGTCTAGAACGTAGCCGTTCCCCAGCGCTGGAAAGTGCGCCAGAGCAACAAGCAATACTAGCACGAGCGCGCAAGCAGCCGGGGATCGAAATAAGGCGAGGGCCCAACGCATTGCTTCAAGACTATCAGCAAGGCGAGTCAGCCTCGACGCCGCTGTTTGGGCTGCTGGCTTGCGGCGCTTTTCGGGTTGTTGGCCGCTGCGCTGAGGAGGGTGCAGTGATGGTCCTTTGACGAAAAGGGGGGTGGCTGTGGGAAGCTCTTCAGCCGTGAGCCGCTGGCCTTTTAGTGAGGAGATGATGGCATGAAATGCCCCCGTGGAGCGGCTGTTGGCTGACGGATCTGCCCGGACTTTTCTGCGCCCCGTCCTGCTCGGAGTTGCCCGAGGGTGTATCGCAGTCGCCGATCGTGAGGGTAGACATCCAGCCAGGCTTGGGCTTGTTCGAGTGCCTCCTGATGTTTGCCTTTGGAGGCAAGCGTCATGATGTATCCCTGTCGAACTGCTCCGCTTTCTCGTTGTTCTGGGAGGAGTTGGCGAAATAGCTGATGAGCTTGATCGATTTCGCCTAGGCCAGCGAGGGAGACGGCTCGGCACCAGGTTACTGAAGGGCTATCGAGTCCCTGGCGGGCCGCTGCCGTGCAATGGCGGTGGGCACGGCGTGGAGGCCCCTTCTCGACCAAAGTCGTGATGCCGGCCAACGCCAGAGAACTGGGATCTCGAGGCCTCCGATGGAGAAGCTCCGTGGCGACTGCGCTGGGACTTTGAAATAGAGAAAGATTCGCCAAGCAGTTGGGCACAAGGGCGAGGATGAGGGCGAGAGGAATCACCTCCGCTGTGCGAACGAGCATTTGACTCGCCGAGACCCGAATTCTAGCTAACACGAGCTCCACAAGCCGGGCTGCGACGAGCACCAAGCCAAGAGCGCCGGTGAGCATGGACGCATCCGAGATGGTCGAGATGCCCTCGGATTGCGGTAGATTGGCCAATGGTGTGATCAGCAGTAGGGCGACTCCGGCCCTTGCGAGGGTGTCCGGAGGAGATGCCTTTTTCGTGAGTCCGAGGGTGACGACGATCCCAATGAGTAGGAAAACAAGTACCAGAAGCCCTTGAAGCGTTCCCGTGGCGGTGACGGTTCTTACGAGTGTCGGACTGCTCGAAGCGAGCAGCGCATCGAGATGAGCCAGCACCGTGCCAGGAACTTGGCCGAGTGCAGGACCCATCGGTAGGTCGGCTCCAGCGATCCAACGAATGCCCGTGGCCATCGCAATGCCGGAGAGCAGCAATGATCCATCGAGCGCTGCTTTTCCCGGCCTCGAGAACGGAAACCAGGCGAATCCCATCAGTCCGAGCCCGGGGGCCGTTGTTGTGAGGAGAAAGCCACCTAGGCCAAAGGAAAAACTCTCCACCCTGAAACTGTCTTTCCGCTCGAGAATGCGGAGGGCGAAAGCGAGCCACAACACGCCACCCAGGAGCCAATCGCGTGCCGACACGTAGCTGGTTGTCAGAGTGGTCGTGGGATGGACCACGAAGAGAAGTCCCGCGGCCAGGGCACCCGCGCGCCCTAGGCCGGCATGGCGGCAGAGCCGCGAAATCAGGCCAGCACAGACGGCGAGGAGCAGCACATTGACCATGTGTTGGGCCCCCGGCAGACGCCCGAGCAGCGTCAAGGACGCAACGTCAAAGCTGGTCGAGAGAGGATTGAAGTGGATCTCTCCGGTGAGCCCCATGGGTACGGTGTTGAGCGCGGACGTCCACGCGGAGAGGAAACGCTCATGGACTTGGAGGGAGGAGGGCGCCGAAAATCGCGCGAGATCCCCGAACGAGTACGGAAAGTCGCTCGTCGAAGCGAACAGGAAGACCGCCGCAAGCGAGGGAACCCATTTGCCCAACTGCCCGAGCGCTCCAGACGAGCAGTCCTTGCGGTCTAGGGAATCATCCTTATCGGGCTGAGAAACGGGAAATCCGGAACCGAAACGTTCTACGAGAAAAACGGAGAGAAGAGCGAGCAGAGCTCCCCCGAGGATGTCGACGAAATAGTGCCAACCAAGGACCATGACGGCGAGCGAAGTGAGAATGGTAAAAAGGAATGAGAGGGCTAGAAACGGTCGGGAAAACCTGGAATACCAAAGCATGACGAGCTCGTGCGCCATGTGAAGGCTCGGCATGCAAGCAATGAAAGAATAGGGGGTGATACCAATCTCCTGACCTGAGCGCATTGCCTCGGTATTGTTTCGAAGCACCTCGAGAATGTTTCGAGTCACGGTTCCTTTCAGGGACAGCTCGGAGAAGGTTTCTGGCTCGAAATAGGCGGGCCCCAACGCGGGAAGCAAATAGTAGGCAGGGCCGCCGAGCAGGTAGCAAATGCAAATGGAGCTCCAGAGCTTTGCTCGTTCCCTCCGAAGACCTCGCGCGGAAAGAAAGATGGAGGCAACCGCCATGTGCTGGAAGAGCATGAAATAGACTTCGTCGAACAGTGCTCCGCTCCAGGAAAAGTTCGTGGCCCATTGGACGACCAGGCGATGGATAGGCTTTCCAAAAAGAGTCTTTTCGAGCTCGACGATGAGTGCGTCTTGGGGCGTGCTGGCAACGAAAAGGTAGGCCTTGACGATCGTGAACAGGAAACTAGCTCCGATGAAGACCACGAAGATCCGAAGGGCGTCGGCGCAGGTGCTTTTGATCTGAGCTCGCGTATGCTTGATTTGGGCAAACCAGCTGAAGAACAGGAAGGCGCAAAGGAGGTCAACGAAATGATAGAACGGGGAGATTCCGGCAACGACCATTGCACCGGCTAAGCCGACCGTTGCGAACTTGAGCTGTTCTAGTGCCCAGCTTCGGGACCATTGGATGCCCCGAGCCCAATTTCTGAGAGGACTCTGGGGGTTCGCCCAGCTTCCCAGACCCCAAGCGATGGCCGCGGTGGTTGGAAATCCGGCTCTTCTGAGAACGGAGCTCACGATCTTGATCGGAGCGAGCCATGCGTAACCATCGATGTTGCCGAAAAGCGAGAGAAAAACGGCGCCGAGAATGGAGAGAGTGACGACGAGTGTTGGCAAGATGCCTAGCCTCGAACGGAAAAACGAGGGTTGTGCTGCACGACGCCTCGTTGATTGTTTGGTTCGCATCCTTCTGAGGATGAAAAGGTGACTATTTGTGATCAAGGAGCGCATCGAGAAAACTGCCGGAATGGACGAATGAGACGAGAACGTATCTCGGCACACCTCGTGAGGCTCATCCGAAACGGGCGGGCGACGAAGCGGCATTTTTCGCCGCGAACGAGATGGGTTCTGGGCGGCCAGCGCACGAATGACAGGGCGGTGTGGTCTGCGACCAGTCGTTTCAAACGCTTCCCTCGGTGGAGTCTTTCCGTAACCAGGTGTGAGAGTCCTGGTTCATGGCCGGGTTTGAGTTGCCGAAGGCGCCGATAGATCTGCGCGACCTGGTCTGGCCTTCCGTATTCGAGAGCAAAGGAGAGCATCGTCTCGAGCTGTGAGCCGGTGACGCGCGCTTCACCGGCGATGTCGACAAGCTCGCGCATGGCCACGCGATGCATGTCCAGCGAGACGAGCACTTTTCCCCGAGCGAGCTTTTCCTTGACGGTGCCTGCGGGCCGGGAAAGCTTGGGGCGTGCCTTGAGGCGGTGGCTCACTTCCTCGGCAAGGTCGGCGGCCCGAGAACGAGTGGATCGCGCTTTGTACTTGGTTTGGGCGTCGAGGGCTTTTTGGCGATTTCCCGCCGAGGCGGCGATGAGGGCCAGTCGCCGGTAGAGGGCTGGTTGTGGATGGAGTGCGATGGCATGGTCGAGAATCGTGAAAGCTCGCTCGAACTCGCCCGCCATGGCAAACAGATTGGCCATGTTGCGCCGCGCCAAGAGATAGTTCCGGCCGTCGCCGGGCTCCGCCTGCTCGTAGACACGCAAGGCCTCCTCGTAGAGGCCATTTTCCGCAAGGACGTTCCCCAGGCCGAGCCGTGACAGTGCGTTGTGATGACCGCTATTTTCCTGGATTGCGGTGACCCAAAAGTCGATCTCGTCTCCCCAGATCGAAGCTCGATGGAGAACGGCAGGAAGATAGCTGATGATGATGATCACGGCGCCCATTCGAAGTTCCTTTCGTCGAAAGCGGGCGATCCGTGCGGTGAGTATCGGCGTAAGCGTTGCCAGGGGAAGATAGAGAAAGCGATCGGCTGCTACCACTGTGGTTTGGTAGGGGATCAAATGAAGAACGAGTCCGATGGCTGTGACCGCTGTGATGAAGAGGCCGAGTTCTTTCCGCCGTAGTTCGAGGCGCCGGATTGCCAGTGGGAGCAACACGACGATGAGACCACCCAGAGCGACGAATTCGTGCTCCAAGGTACCAACGAATCCGATCTGAAGCTGAGGGTGCCAACCGTCGAGAATCATGAACGCGTTGCGTCCCACCGCTTCGAGACCGGTCAGAAGCCGTTTCGACATCGTGATGCTCGTTGTCGTGACCCCGGATCCAAGAACGGAAGCGCGAAGCCCCAGGTAGACGAGGAGCGCCGACAGGGCAGGGGCGACTTGGACAAGGCGCTGCCGCAGTTTGGTTCCCTTTGCCTCGAACCATTCGAATACGATGAGACCCAAGCTCGCTGCGATTCCGACTTCCTTGCTCAACAGGGCAAGAAGCACAAAGGAGGGGGGGAGCCATCTGCGCCTCCAGGAAGAACTTCGAGACGACAACAGGGCGAGAAGTGCAAAGAAGCAGGCGAGCAGATCGGTGCGACCAGAGATCCAGGCGACTGCTTCGGAGAGCCGGGGAAACCATGCAAAGAACAGCGCGGCAAAAAACGCCGGCAGGCCCCTTCCGCTCCACATTTTGGACAGGAAGAAGACCAGCAGAGAGTTGGCAGCGTGGAGCACGCTATTGGTGAGATGAAAGCCAACCGGGTTGCTCCCGTGGACGAACCGATCGAGGGCCAGGCTGAGGGTTGCCAGGGGGCGGTAGTAGGTTGCCTGGAGATCGTGTCCTTCCGATGACTGCCAAAACGGAACGAAAAAGTACTCCGTGAGCGGTTGAAGCGACCGGACGGCGGGACTGTCGAGCAGCAGTCGATCGTCCCAGACGAAGTCACCACCCAGCGCGGGAACATAAGCTGCGAGCGCAAGAAGGGGGACCAATAGCCCGAGCAGTCGTTCTCTTCGTTCCTTTTGACCCCGAGCGATATCGTTCACACAGGTGTGTCTCCTCCACCTTTTTTATCGTAATGGATCGGTGTCGAATAGATCTTTTCCCTTACCGGGCGGAGTCGGCCCCGGACGCGCTGTGGAGCTGCGCCGGCGGGAGGGAACGTAGGTCCGGAGGAAGTTGAGCCCGGATCTCACGGACGGTTCGTCTTGCCGCTGCCGCGCCGAGCGCCTGGGTCGCGAAGGTGAGGGCTTCCTTCTCGAGCCTGGCAGAAACCAGCAGCTGCACGTAAAGGGGACCCATTTCCGGATGGCTGGGAGTGACGTCTTGCAGTTGTCTCAGTGCACGCCAGTAGGCTCCCAGAGTCGCAAAGGCTTTGGCGCGCCACAGGTCCCGTTCTGCTCCTTTGGCGTGTTGCCCCCAGGTGAAAAGCCGTTGAGCGTTTTGGATCCGTGTTTTCGTGGCCTCGATGGTTTCCGGCGTGACTTCTTCGGGCATGAACCGCGCGCGGGAGGCCATTGTCTCAAGACGCGCCAGCGCACGCCGCGGGCGCTCCTCTCGGGCTTCCGCGATGGCGAAGAGAAGCGGATTCGGCACGAGATGTAGGCGTTGAGGGGGAACTGCATCGAGAAGAGTTCGACAAAGCTCTCGTTGACTCAGCCGACTCGTGATGGGGGCCAGGCGTCGCGCGAGGTCTTCTTCGCCCTGGAGTGCGACCCAGCGTGCTTCACGGCGTTCGCGGGGCCAATCGATGGGGAAGTTCGGCGACGGAGCCTCGCGCACCTCTCCGGCGAGGCGCTCGACGGCGTCGCTCACGATCTGGCGAAGTTCAACGACGGCCCCATCGGGCAGCCGACGGGCCTTGAGGTGGATGAGGCGCGCGTAGGTGTCCAGATTGTATTCGGGGACTGCTACCGTGTGATATTTGAGACTCGAGTCGCGGAGAGAGCGCTCGAGGATCGTGATGGCCTTTTGGTCTCTTTCATGAGCGACCTGAACGGCCGCTCGGCCTCTCAGAGCCACGGGGTTGTCTGGGTGCAGGGAGAGCTCGCTGGCCCACAAGGTCGCACTACTGCGAAAATCCAGGATCCGCGTGACATCCAAGGCGGCGTAGATCAGGAGGAGTCCGATCGTGGCGAGCTGAGCGGAGCGGCGCTTTCGCAGCTCCAGCAAGGGTTCGCGAAAAACCCGAAATAACGCGACCGTGAGCAGCCACAGTGGCAAGTAGAGAAATCGGTCGGACGTCGTGAACTTGGATCCGGTTTGTGTGAAGTTGAGCAGTGGACCGAGGAAGGCCGCCGTCGCGACGAGAAGAATGAAGGCAACGCGGTCCCTCTTCCAGGTGAACCAACAGAAGGCCAGCCCAGCGAGGACAACGCCGAGACCGAGGATCAGATCTGCTGCGGGATAGATGGGTCCGTTGGCGCCCCATTCTTGAAGCTTGTAGAAGAATGTCAGGGGCCAGGGGAAGATAATGCGTTCGAAATAGTGCGCTATCGTGATCAGGCCATGGCGAGGGGTGAGCTCGAGCGGTGGCGGATCGATAGGCATGAAGCGGTGGCGCGCCACCACGTACCCCGCGGCGAGGGTTGCAGCGAGGCCCGCCAAGACGAGGTGCCATCTCCGCGAGCGCCTGGGACAATCAGCGGCGTCGACGAGGAGAAGAAGAGGAGCCGCCAAAGCCGGTTCCTTACAGAGCAGCGCCGCGCCGAGTGACAGGCACACCCCCAGAACCGAGGTCAGGGGCCAGCGTTTTCCTCTGCCCCAAAACCCCAGCTGGACCGCCGCGAGGAGAAAGACGGTCATCAGGGGATCGGGGCGGCCCGAGATCCAGACGATCGGTTCGGCTCGGGTTGGATGAAGGGCGAAGATCAGAGCGGCCACGCCGCCCAGGAGGGTGCTTTGGGTCCAACGCCTTCCGATCAGGAAAGCCAGCCCGACGCACGCAGCATGCAGGCAGACATTGACCAGATGCAGGCTCCACGCCTCTGAGTTGACGACCCAGTTCAGTAAGTAGGACGCTGTGACGAAGGGACGATAGTAGTTGAGCGGTGCGTTCCGAGGTGTTGCTCCGGACACGTCCCAGAAGTGGGTCGAAAAGGCCCGGCCGAGGTACTCGAGACTCTGAACATAGGTGTTGTGCTCGATGAGAGCGTGGTCGTCATAGACCAGGCCGCAGGCAACACCGGGCAGAAAAACGAGCAGCGCGAGGAGGGGGTAAGCGAGGGAGCCGCGTTTCCAGCTCATGAATGATGATCCCATAGTGTTTTCGCAGCGAGGCACCGGACGAACCTCTGAGGGATCCTACGCTCGTTGATGAGAGGGATCATCGGAGAATCTTGGACAAAATGAACGGAGAGAAGGAGCCACGGGGGGCATCCTTCTCTCCGGAGGGGGGCGATGCACATCCCTACGAGAATGCGCATCGATAGGCAGCCGACTCAGTTCGTGCAGTCGGAATACGTTGTCGTGGCACCCGGCATCGCGCTCGTGCCCTCCGTATCGCAGAGCGAGGGAGCGACGACGAGCTGCAGATTACTGGCGCCATCCGTCTGCACCTCAGCATTTTGATAGATCTTCTTGACCGTGCCGCCCAGGTTGGCCTCTGCGTAAGCGGTGTAGCCGTCGCCCGAGGTCGCTGCATCGGTCGTGTTGGTTGCGTCCGAGGAATACATGTAGGTAAAATAGATGGGCTGGGTCATGGAGAACTTCAGACAGCTCCATCCGGCGCTATCGTTCCATTCCGAGGCTTCAGGTTGGTACTTCTCCCCTTCAGCGACCGTTGATGTAGGCACCGTGTTGCCAGCACCAACGCAGAGATGACGAGAAATACCCAC
>CAYTRQ010000001.1:35089-43417 GCA_964440025.1 uncultured Polyangiaceae bacterium
CGGCTTCGAAATACGCCGACGCATCCTTGCTCATGCGGCCGACGGCCATTCGGGCCTCAGCTGTTTTCGAGTTGGTCACATACTTCTGCACGCCGTAGATGGCGAGGGCGGAAAGGATCCCGATGATCACGACCACGATCATGAGTTCGACCAGCGTGAAGCCGCGCTTTTTGAGTTGTTTGATGATTGCCATGGATTGACCTCTTTCGTCTTAGGGGGGCGGTTGCCCGGAGCTACCGCCGGGCCGGAGTCGAAGGAGCCATGCTGCGTTGTGCGGCGAGGCCCACGATGGTCATTCCGTAATGCAGCTTCTAGGCCAATTCCTGTGACAACTTCAGTTTCAGCTCAAGACGGAATGGATAGAGCGGCTTCTCTAGGAAATTTGCCTATGGCGACCGTGTCGGACCGGCCACCGGTTGGTGGGCCGATGTGGGGGATTTTGTTGACAAAAATTGTCAGCCGCCGCCTTCCCATCGACGCTCCTCGTCAGGACACATTCACACCGGAGGTCTTCCGCTGTAGAGCAGGGTCGTGCCTCGCTTCACATCCCCCTGGAGCCTCGGTCTCGCTTATACGCTGTTCGTGATCCTTTTTGGAGCCGTCGTGCGCATTACGGGATCCGGTGCCGGCTGTGGGCAACATTGGCCGACCTGCCACGGAGAGGTGGCGCACCTTCCGGCCAATGTGGAGACGGCCATCGAGTTGACGCATCGTGTCACCTCCGGGTTGTCTTTGGTGCTCGTTTTTGGTCTCGCGACCTGGACGGCGCGTCGTCATCCGCGGCGGCACCCGGCGCGCCGCGCTGGGTTCTGGGCTTGCGTGTTCATGGTGAGCGAAGCGCTGGTGGGGGCGGCGTTGGTCGTGCTGGAGCTCGTGGGTGAAAATGATTCGTGGCAGCGCGCGGTGGTCATGGCCGTGCACCTGGTCAACACGTCGCTACTCACGCTGTCCATGCTCGCGGCGGCCTGGTTCTTTGGAGTGCCTCAAGCTGAGGGAGCTCGGAGGCAACGGGGACGGCTCGGGAGGCGCCGCGGAGGCCTCGGAGGCTCGGGGCCCGCCGTTGTGGGAATGGCGCTCATCTTGGTCGTGTCGGCGGCGGGCGCGGTGACTGCCTTGGGGGACACTCTCTATCCGGTGGAAGGGGGAGGGACCGCACCGCTCACGAGCGATGCGCTGGGCCTTCAGTTCTTGGAGCGGTTGCGCGGAGTCCACCCGATCCTGGCGATCGGCGCGAGCGCCTATTTGCTCGGGATCTCCGATCGGCTGCCCCGAGGTGGGTTTCGCCGTGCGATGGTCTGGCTCGTCGTGATTCAAGTTTTGGCAGGGATCGTCAACATTGGGTTGGGGGCGCCGGGGTGGATGCAGGTCGTTCATTTGGCGCTGGCCAATCTGCTCTGGCTGGCGCTCGGCGGCGTTTGGCTGCAGTCGCTGACAGACCAGGGAGTGGAGCGCGCGGAATCGTCCGGTGGTCTTGATCCCGGGCGCGAAGGGAGCACGGTGGGCCCATGACTGAGGACTGGACGGCGGAACGCGCCGTGGCGGAGGGAGCTCAGAAAGAAACCCCCGAAGACGCGGCACCGACCACAGGGGCGGTGGCCGCGCGGGTGGTCGAACGAGCGGGTGAGTCCTTCGAGGAGACCGTCGCCATGCTCACCGACTACTTAACGATCCCGGCCATCTCTTGTGAAAAGAACCATGCCGGCGATGTCTTGTGGCTGGCCGAGCGAATCGCCATGGATTTGGGATCGTTTCAATTCGAGGCGCAGGTGCGGCATCTCGACGGGGCGCTCCCGCTCGTGAGCGCAACCCGGAAGTGCTCGCGCGAGGGGGCGCCCACGGTCCTGATCTATGGCCACCTCGATCTGCAGCCGGTTTCCGGGGAGCCTTGGGACACGCCCCCCCACCAGGCCGTGCGCAAGCAGGAAGCCGACGGGGAGCGCCTCTACGCCCGGGGGGCTGCCGATGATATGGGAGGCTGGGTTTCCCATCTCGCGGCGATTCGGGCTTGGCTCGAGATCGAGGGTGATGTCCCGGTGCACTTGAAACTCGTGCTCGAAGGGGAGGAAGAGATCGGTTCGCCCAATTTGGAGAGGTACATGGATGCCTTTCCCGAAGACTTCGATGCGGACGTGATGGTCTTGACCGACTGTGAGAATCCCTCCCTCGATGTGCCCGGACTGACGACTTCGCTCCGCGGCCTCTACGAAGTCGACGTGCAGGTGTGTGCTCTGCAAAGTGACGTGCACTCCGGGCTGTGGGGAAACATGGCGCCCGATGTCGGCAGCGCGCTTGTTCATTTGCTTTCCCGTTTGACCGATACCGCAGGAAGGCCGGTGTTTGGCCGGCAGGAGGTGCCCCAGTCGTTTCGGGAGAGCTCCAAGCATGTTCCTCTGACTCCGGACGTCGTTCGAGAAGGTGCTCACCTTTTGGAAGGTGTTTGTCCTTTGGATGAGGCGGGGCGATCGGCCGCCGAGTGGCTTTGGCGGCAGCCGGCCCTGACCATTCTGTCGACCACGCTGCCCACGCCGGAACGTCACAAGAACGCTCTGCGCGCCTCGGCGACGGCTTCCCTCTCGATTCGGATCCCTCCCGGGAAAACCAAGGAGGAGCTTCGCGCCGAGCTCGAAGAGCTTCTTCTTGTGGATCCCCCAGGGGGCGTGCGCGTCCAGCTGGTCGACAGGCCCGGTGGAGCCGAGTCCTGGCTCTACGAACCATCGGGGCCAGCCTTCCAGGCCGCAGATCGCGCGTACGAAAAGGCATGGGGCACCCCGCTCGTGCAGATTGGCATTGGCGGCTCGATCCCATTCGTTGCCCTCTTTGGAAAAAGGTATGCTCACTTGCCGCTCATTCTCAACGGCGTGATGGATCCCAAGACCGGCGCGCACGGTCCCAATGAATCTTTGCACCTGGGCGTCTTCATGAAAGCCATCGCGGCAAATGTGTATCTCTACGATGAGCTTTCGAAGGTGGATTTTGGCTGAGGCGCTGGGAGAAGCGACGAGGAGGGCCCCCGAATCATCCGCTGCAAGGGGCGAGCCGCCGCCTCTTCCGCTCGCGCGGCGAGCCTTTTCTAGGCTCGCGTGGCGTTTTCAAGCACCTCAGGTCGTCCTACGGCACGTAGCGCGACTCTCTGACGCTGAGTCGCGCCTGCTCACGGAGCGAGCCTTTTCGAGGCTCGCTTGGTGTTTTCAAGCACCTCAGGTCGTCCTACAGCACAGAGAGTCGTCCTACGGCACGTAGCGCGGCTTTCCGACGCTGAGTCGCGCCTGCTCACGGAGCGAGCCTTTTCGAGGCTCGCTTGGTGTTTTCAAGCACCTCAGGTCGTCCTACGGCACAGAGAGTCGTCCTACGGCACGTAGCGCGGCTCCCCGGGATTGAGTTCGAGCGCAGGAATCATTCCACTTCCACGCAGAAGTCCTCCACCGCCAAATTGGTGACCGGTCCATTCCAGATCTCGAAGCCGATGGCGACGCTCATGATGGTATCACCTGGCAGGTTGTAGCCGCTGCTGTTGGCGTGGTCGACGAAGTCCATGACGTCGAAGGAAAGCTCGTGGAGATCCGCTCCTTCTGGCTGGACGTAGTTGACGATGTCGCGTCCGTTGACCTGACCGGTCCAGACGTCCCAGGTATCATCGACCCCTGGAACTTCCACTCCTTGAGCCACGACTCCGCCCGCGGGCTGGTTGCCGGGAGGATCGCGGTACCAAACCATCAGATAGCCGACGTGGTTGCTGCCGTCGGCCATCCAGACGTCGTAGGCCACATTGAAATCCGAACCGGTGCCGTCGTGGCTCCAGCGAAGGCCGGTGTCGATTTCGGAGATGGAGCTCATCGTAGCGGGAAGTCCGCATTCTTGGGAGCTGCTGTCGGAGTAGTCCCCGCAGAAGACCGTTGGATACCCAGCCGGGGAATAGTTGGCCCCCTGAGTGCCTTGGAAATCGATCACGTTGAACTTCGAGCCACCCACGTCGATCTCGTGGTATTCCCAGTTGTCGCCCCAGCCGTTGGCGATGAAGCGGTAGTTGCGGCCGTTCCGAGTCGTGTCAGCAGAAAAGTAGCGGACGGAATCACTGGAACCGGAGATCGTTGGTCCGCTCGAATGATCGGGGGTCTGCTCGAGACAAGAGCCTGCCGTGCTGGAGCCCCCGCTCGCGCCGGAGCCCGTGCCGCCGGTGTCGTTCATGCTTCCACCGGAGTTGGCCCCACCACCATTGCCATTGCCCCCACCGCCGTTATTGATCGGGCCGTCGACATTATGGTCGGGAACGCCGTCACCATCGAGATCGACGGTGTCGACGATCCCATCGTTGTTCGAGTCATATCCGGCGCCATCTGGCTTGCCGTTCGCACCAATGTCGATGGCCAATCCATCGCCTTCACCATCGCCATCGAAATCGTACTCCGCCCATTTGCCGTCGACGATGACGGCGACGCCCAGCTGGTCGTGAACGAGATCGCAGTTGGCATCGATCGTCGTGTCGGGGCACTGTTCGGAGCCATCACCGACCCCAGCGCTGCAGGCAAGTAGGGAGGAGGTCGAGACGGCGGTAGCCAACAAAGAAAAAGAAAAGGTCCGTGTGGAGTATCTCATGCTGAATTCTCTCGCGAGCCGCAGCGGGACAGGGCAGGCCCGCGCGCGGGGGGATGGGAAAGGAGAGGAAAAGGAGGGCGGCTCGAGAGCCGCGTGAGCCACCTTTATGAGCCATGGATGCGCTTTACGCCAGGTGTGTCGAGCAGGACACGCTCAGAATCCGCCGGTTCGAACACCTCCGCCACCGAAATCCGCTTAGAATGCATTTCGGTAACTGCGCAGGAAAAAATTGAGAAGTTTTCGGAGAAAGGTGAGAAGTGGTCCCGCCGGGAGGCGTGGCCTGCAGGGAAGGACCGCATTCGCCAGCGAACCCAGGCGTTGGGGGCGGTTGGAGGGCTGTGCTCGTCTTTGAGGTGGGGCGCCGAGCTGGGCTGCTCCCGAAGGACCCGCCTCCTTGTCGCTGTCTTGTCCAGGTGCGCTCTCAGGGAGGTGGCTTTCTACGAAAAAAGCGCCTGCTTGTTGGACAAGCAGGCGCCCCAGTCGTCATTTTCTTCGAAACGAACCACCGCGCTCAATGAGTGAGTGTGGTGATTCCGAGCGAAGAGCGATGCATTTAGTAGACCGCGACCCGCTCCACACAGAGATTGTCCACCTCGAACGAGGCGGCAGCGTCCGAGACGACCTGCCACTGCACCTGGCTGATCTGGGTCAGATCGGGTGTGATGGTTCCATCACTGCCCCAGCACATATGCTCGATCTCTGCCAAGTCGACCTGGACGCTTTCGCCGGCACTGACTGTGGTGCAGAAGTCCTCATCGGGGTTGCTGTCGTCGACGATCTTGAAGCGCAGCTCCGCTCCGCCCGCATCACCAGACAGAGTGAACTCGAAGCCGGTGATGCCAGCCGCCTCGAGATCGAAGACGTCCTGCATGCTGTCGTCGCCTCCGGTCTCGTTGAGATTGAGGCCGATGCCGCCGCCCCACTGAGAGTCCCACTCACAATCGTCGCCGGCAGGATCACAGTCCTCGCCGTCGACAGTGGTCACCTGAGCGACGGTGCCACTGATGCAGGGCTTTTCCGTGTCCTCGGTGAATTCGCTGGGCTCCTCGCCGTTGTCCCCAGTGGTGGCGGCAAATTCGGTGTGCTCGAGGCCGTCGTCGACCACCATGCCATCCTCCACGCTGTCTTCGAGAATGAAGAACGCGCCCTGGATGCCGTAGGCATTTGCCGAGCCATCGATCCAGGTGCCCGACCCGCTGAAAATCTGGGCGGCGCCGTTGCTGCCTCCCATACCGCCGGTGCCCGAACCGCCCGAGGCCGTGCCGCCGCCGTCGCCGTTGCTGGTTCCGCCGACGCTGGGCACGCCACCGTTGCCGCCATCGTCGTTCGAGCCGTCACCGCATGCGATGAGGGAAGAAGTGGAGAGTGCTATGAGTCCGAGAAGAGATAAAGAGGTCTTCATGGTTGATCCTATCCTTTGACCGAAGCCGCGTCTGCGGATGAAAATTGAGATTCGGCGACTTCAAGAGAAGCGCTTTCTATGGAGGTACTTGTAGCTGATGTGGGACGAAGATCCAGCAGGGATTTCAGCGTTGGAGCACGGTTTCCTACATCATGAAGCGCCCGATCCTCGGCCATTAGTTCTGGAGTGAGGTGCCCTGTGCTTTTCCTGGCTCTCGACCCGCGGAGTCTCTCCAGGTAAGGAGCGGCGCTCGCCGATGAGTCGGGTGCCCGGGCTTTCCCGGCTCGCCGATGAGTCGGGTGCCCGGGCTTTCCCGGCTCTCCGTCGCCTTCGTCCGGGCGAGCCCCAATGCGCCGCAGGCCGCTTCCTCGTTGACCGCGCCGGCCTGGCCAGCTACGCCCCCGTCCCCCCGCCCGACCCTCGGTCTTGCGGGATCCCCCGACTGGAAACACGGACTCGAAAACCACGCGAGTCCCCTCGAAGCTGGCGCTCGGTCACCGGGAGCGAGTCCGAATGCTCCTTCCCAGGGCTGTGGCGCACGCCAATCAGGAGAAAGAACAAATGAATACCAATTCTGGAGTGATCGGCCGCAAGGTCGGAATGACCCAAGTCATCGAAGAAGACGGCACCGTCGTCCCCTGCACGGTCGTCTTGGCCGACGCGACGGTGGTGGGCAAGCGGACTCAAGACAAGGACGGCTATGACGCTCTGATCGTTGGTGTCGGCGAGCGGAAAGAAAAGCATACCAACAAGCCCCTTGCCGGTTTCTATAAAAAGTCGGGGGTGCCGCCCCAGCGTGAGTTGAAGGAGCTCCGCCTCAGTGCAGAAGAGGTGGCTGCCGCCGAGGTCGGATCGAAGCTGGCGTTGGGCAGCGTTTTCGAAGAGGGGCAGTTCGTCGACGTTCAGGCCACCTCGAAAGGAAAGGGATTCGCCGGGGTGATGAAGCGGTACAAGTTTGGTGGCTCACCGGACACTCATGGTACCCACGAGTATCGCCGTCACGGCGGTTCGATTGGTATGAACATGACGCCGGGCCGCGTCTTCAAGGGCAAGAAAATGCCCGGTCAGATGGGCAACAAGACGGTGAGCGTGCTCAATCAACGCCTGGTCAAGGTCCTGGCAGAGGAGAATCTGCTCCTCGTGAGAGGGACCATTCCCGGGGCGAAGAACGGCTTGGTGGTCGTGCGCGGCGCCGTCAAAAAGAGGAACGGCGGCAAGGCCGCTGCGGCAAGCTGAACGGCCACCTCGGGGAGGCAGTCGTGAGCTCGAGGAGCGTTCATGGCCACCGGCTCGAAGCTCGGGAGCTTCGCGCTCGCCTGGGCGACGCGGCCTCCCTCCGCGCACCGTTGCATGCGGAAACCTCGGCACTGCGGCTCGTCAATGGAGAGGGAGATGGACTGCCAGGCTTGACCGTGGACCTTTACGATCGCTTTACGGTGCTCAACGTCTACGACCCAATCTGGTTGGACAGGCTCGAGGAGCTGGGAGCCCTCCTGCTCGAGCGCGGAGCCGCTGGCGTCTATCTGAAGCGGCGTGTCAAAGGGGATTTGCGTGCCGTCAATCAGGGAGAGGTCGCCTCCGATCGGCCCCTGTGTGGGGTGCCCGCTCCGGATCCATTGGTTGTCCATGAAGGACAACTCAAGATGGCCGTCTTTCTCGGTGATGGCTTGTCTACGGGGCTGTTCGTCGATCAGCGGGACAACCACTTGCGCTGCCTCCGTTGGGGCGCGGAGGGCAGGATGCTCAACCTGTTTTGCTACACTGCCGCCTTCAGTGTTGCCGCCGCCCAGGCAGGTGCTTCCACCACGAACGTCGATCTCTCTGCCAAGGCTTTGTCTCGCAGTCGGGACAATTTCTTGCTCAACGGGCTCGATCCTTCTCGGCACCGCTTTTTCAAGGAAGACGCTGTTCGATTTTTGAGGCGGGCGGTCCGACGCAAGGAGCGCTACTCCTTGATTGTTCTCGATCCGCCCAGTTTTTCCACCGTGGGCAAGAGCACGTTCAGCGTCAAGGGTCGGTATCGAGAGGCGGCCGCCCTATGCATCTCGCTGTTGGCGCCCGGGGGCAAGCTGCTCTGTGTGACGAATCACATAGCTACCAGCCCACGACAATTGAAACATATGCTGCGAGGAGCGTCCGAGGATGCGAAAAGGCCACTGAGTTTGCTCAAAGACCTCCCTTCGGGGATGGATTGCCCGGCTGGGGCAAGCGGCCCCTTTCCCAGCAAGAGTGTTCTTGTGCAGGTCGATGATGGCCTGTAGAGCGGTACGGAGGTTTCAAGGGACCTCTTCATCGAGACTTCAGTGAGCCGGAGAAAGAAAAATCCGTATGTG
>CAYTRQ010000002.1:0-23838 GCA_964440025.1 uncultured Polyangiaceae bacterium
AACATGGCGTACGGCGCCGACCCCCCTGTGGAGGGTTTCACCACCGGTTCCTCCGGCTGAAGACCCGCCGCTTCCGATTGCTCCGCCCGTCGCTCCACCGCTGCCTGTCATGCCTCCCGTGGCATTCCCAGGCATGCCTCCCGTGTCTTGGCCTCCGCCGCTGCCCCGATCGCCGCTCGACGCTCCCCCCGTGGAAGGACCCGCGCCGCTCGCCGTACCGGATCCGCCATTGTCGCCACCGGTCCCCTGCCCTCCTGTGGAAGCGTTCGTGGACCCGCCCGAGCCACCCGTCGTGTCGGTGTTGTCGGAGCTACCGGCGCTTGCGCAGCCAGACGATGCGAGGGAACCCAGGCAAGCGATCAGAGCAGTCCGGGTGAGGGAAGAGCGACAGAGCATGGCGTCAACATGGCGCGCGCCGGCCATTCCGACAAGCCGGACGAACGACTTTGGGCCGAGCTCGTGCACTTTTGAGATCGCGCGACGTGGCTCACGGTTCTGACTCCCGAAGGTCACTGCCGCACGGAATGGAAGTTTTCATATTTACTCAAAATGGCCCTCGAGCTTTGTGGTCACCCCATGCGGGGCCCTCAAGCTTCGTGATGGCAATCACAGTTCAGGCACCCGTGGGCCGCACAGACACTGCAACAGTCGAGCACGCGTCGGGCCAGTGGCCGGCACCCTGGATGAACTGACGGCGGCATCCAAAGTCAGCCGAGTTCAGCGAGTGATCACTCCCTACGTGGAGGCGCTGACATGACACGGAGCAAGACCAAACCGCCCACCAACATGCCCTGACCCAAACCTCTTCCCCGAGCTGGACATTCCCAGATCGACCATCGCGGCTGGACCATTCCTCGGCGAGGGGCTTCAGTTCTCCCGCGGTAATCAGGACGAAGTTCCGAGAGAAGTGTTCCGCGTGGTAGCGTGTTGCCTCCACCTCGGACTCCTCGGAAAAGTCCGGGGCGATGACCAGGAAGACGGGGACGGGTTTTTCGCTTTGCTCCATGTAGCTATGGAATTGGGAGATGTGGTCCTTGAGGTTGGCCAGTCCGGGTTGCTCTTTCGATGTAGTGACGAAACCACAGCTCCCGCTCGTCTCCGTCGGCCTGAACCCGCCGAAGCAGAAGCAAGCGTGTCGCAAAGGACACTTCTTCGTCGTTCTTGCCGACCAAGACCACGTGTTTTTCGAGTATCAGCCGAGACACACCAGCGCAGCGGTCTGCGATATGTTTCGCGGGTTTTCTGGGTACATCCAAGCGGACGCGCACACGGTTTACGACGCGCTGTTCCGTGGGGAAGCTCGCTCGTCGCCAACCGACAAGGCTCCCGAAGAGGTGGCGTGCTGGTCGCACGCGAGGAGAAAATTCTGGGAAGCTGCCACGGTGAGCAAGGAGCCGATCCCTCGCGAAGCGCTGGTGCGTTTGAAGAAGGTCTTCGAGCTGGAGCGACAGTGGGAAAAACTGCCGCCGAGTAAGCGCACCAAGAAGCGGCAGCAGGTCGTCAAGCCCATCCTGACGGACTTTTTCCGCTGGCTGCACGCGTGCCATGACGAATGCAAGGACGTGCGAAGCCTGCTCAGCACAGCGACTGGCTACGCCACACTCCACGAGGCAGCCTTGCTCCGATTCCTGCAAGACGGTCGTCTCAAGCTCACGAACAACCATTCTGAGCGAGCGCTCCGCTCCATCGCGGTCGGCAGAAAGAACTGGCTTTTCTGCGGCTCCGACGACCATGCTCAATCGGCTGCCAACCTCTTTTCGCTCATCGCCAGCTGCAAGCTGCACGGGCTCGATCCCGAAACCTACCTCCGGGAGATCATCCGCATCATGCCGCTCTGGCCGAGCGACAGATACCTCGAGCTCGCGCCACGCTACTGGGCGAACACCCGGGCTCGACTGATCCCCTCCGAGCTCGAACGGGAAGTCGGACCCGTGACCGTGCCTGCTCCTCCGGTGTCCGTCGAAGAGCAGCCCGCGGCGGACTTGAGCGCTGTCGCTCGAAGCTCATGCGGCACAACTACCCGAGCCTAGTTCGCGTCCACAAATGGACGCGAACCAACAAGCAACAAAGCGTTCGACGGCAAAAAATGGGCAAAAAGCGGAGTCGCCCGCCCTTGCCCCGAAGGGGCGGGCGACGAAGTGGCCATTTCGCGCCGCGAACGAGCCTAGATGCCCGGTGGAAGAACGCGGTTTCGTGCAGGGGGAAGAAACGCCTGCCGCGCACTTCGAGCAGACTGCTGTCTTGCGCGTCACCTCGCAAAAAGCCGTGGCTAATGGAAACGTGTATTGTGACGCTGAACGCCTCAGTGCTTGTTTGGTTCGCATCCTTTGGTGGATGCGAACTAGTGCCTCGGCAACTCACGTTTCGAGCGGTTTCGAAGCCCTCCCAGAAGTGGGTGAGGTCGGCTTCGAAACCGCGCTCGACTACGTCTTTGCCTCGGCTTTTTTGCTGGTTTTTGTGCTGCGACCGACCGGAGGAAGATGAATGATTTCCACATAAAAGTGGTCTCCCTACCGACCACTTTTATGTGGTCGCAGCACTAGCCTGCCGTGGCGTCCAAAAGCTCTCCAATGGTGTGCTGCTCCTCGAGTGGATGCCGAAGAGGGGTCTGCCGGTGTAGCTGATACTGGTTGCGCCGCCCAGTCCTTGTAATCTCGATGGCGCCAGCCTCCTCAAGCTCCCGGACGATGCGATGGGCACCTCGTTCGGTGATGCCCACTGAGGCGGCAACGTCCCGCAAGCGCATCGTTGGATCCTTGGCGAGGCATACGAGAACGTGGCCGTGATTGCTCAAAAAGGTCCAAGAGGCCCCCCTCTGAGTCGACGAAGCGTGTTTTGAGTCTTTTTGTGTGTCTTTCATGGTACCGATGGAGGAGCTGAAGAGGCGTAGTCCGTGATGTCGTCCCGGCCTAACATGGCTTGTAGGTCAATCCATGCGAGCTGGTACTCGAGAAGGGCTTCGAGTTCCGCCAATCGGGCGGAGAGGACTGCCTGCTCGCGCAGGTTGACATTCAAAATGGAGCTTTGGCCGAGGGAAAATTTCTCTCGTTCAGCTACAGCAAGCTCCTCGGCTGCGTCCGTCGCCTCGCGATTGAACAACACTTGTTGGTGGCCCCAGCGTAGAGCGGCAAATGCGGCCCGGATTTCGGCATGCATCGAGTCGACCGTTAGCTGCAACTGTCCTTCGGCCATGGCGCGTTTGGCTTGGAGTTGAGCGACTTTTCCGCGCGCTTTGCGGCGCTGCACATCGAGTTCGAAATCCAATGAGCCCATCACTTTGGTTTCGCTCAAGGAGTCGGCGAAAGGAGCGTACGAGCGCTCGGGCCCCATGCCCTGGGTCGTTTTGAGACGAAAATCCACCCGCGGTAGTGTCTCGTTGCGCGCCAAGCGTAGCTCACGATCGAGAACGTCCAGCGTGAGCCGCGTCAGTTGCGCCTGCGGCGCCTTTTTAGCGTCTTTGAGTGCCGTCTCGAGAATGCTTGGACCTGGCTTTCGGGTTGGTGGCAGCTGCTCGGGAAGAGCTTTCTGTTTGGGCGGCATCGGTTCCCCTTTGCCGTTCCGTACGTAGAGGCCCAGCTTGAGAGCCAGGCGGGAAAGTTCGAGATTTTGATGCGCCACAGCAGCTTGCCGAGAAGCCACAAGTCTGTGGTTGTCCGTGACCTCCATGGCTGCAACCGCCCCCATGGCAACCTGTTCTCTCAACAGGCCCCGTCGGTCGGAGGCCAGCTCCAAGAGAGCTCGGTATACTTCACGCTTTTTTCCTAGTACGGCCCACTTCCACCAGGTGGAGGCAGCTTGGGCCATGAGCTGTGTGCGGATCAACCTCGCCTCTTGCTCGGCTTGTTTTTGCGCTAACTCGGAGCGATATTGTGCAGTGCGCCGCTCGTCGATCGGCCCGTCCCGGAGTAGCGGCACCAGGACCTCCAGCGCAGCTACACCGAGTTCGCTGGTCACTCGGTCGCCATCGTAAAGTTGAAAATCTGCACCATTTTCGTAGCTGGCACTAACTTTCGTCCCCCAAAGTGTAGTGGGCTGTTCCAGGCCGATTTTCCCATACGACTTCGAGTAAGTCCCGACAGGTGCCCACTGCCCTCGTGCCCACGCCCTCAAATCGAACGCTCCGCGGGCTTCGACCACCTTTCCTTGGGCTTCATCTTTCTTGGCTCGAGCCACTTGGACCAACGGGTGCTCGGTCACTGCGCTTTGTAGGGTCTCTCGCAGACCGAGTTCGGCCCAAGCTGGGAGACCAACCAACAAGGTAACGAGAGCGGTAGCAGTCGCTAAATGAATTCGGGCCATCATAGGGTATCTCGGGCAATGGGGGCGATATCTGCAACGTCGTCATCTGTTTGCTTTTCCTTCCACTCCAAGGAGGGAGGGAAACCGTTGATCACTCGCCAGATTTCCCAGCCCAAGGAGACCTGGTCGAGCAAGACCCATCCTTTAGCGCGCACCTGTTGCCGCAGCAGCTTCGCGTCTGGCCATGGGTTTTGCTTTGGATCGGGAACGACCAGGACGCGAATGCGCCCTTTCCCGTCCATTGAGGCGGGATCCACGAATTTCACGATGCCGCCGAAGGTGCCCACGGCCACCGAAGGCCAACCTACAAATTGCACCGCTGGCCAACCCTCGAATTGCAGGCGGACCTTGCGTCCCACGTTGACGAGTGGCGCGTCCCTGCCGTCCACGTAGAGCTCGACGGCGCGTGATTCGGTGTCGGGGACCAGGACAGCCAGGTGCTCCCCAGCGCTGACGATCCCGCCTCCCTCATTGCCGTCGATGTGTACCACGACGCCATCGACCGGAGCTTCGACCGTTTGCGAGGCCTGCCGCGCCAATTCTACCTCTACCTTGGCGAGGTCTCCGCGTGCATATGCACGGTCCGAGGTTGCTTTTTGAGCCTGGGCCTTTGCCGTTGCCACCTTGGCTCCTCCCTCCGCATCGGCTCGCAGCGCTTCCGCTTCGAGAGCCGTCTGATTGGCTTCCGCCTCAGAGACAGCAGCACGACTCAAATTGAGGTCGGCCTCTGCTTGGTTGACAGCCAATTCAGCCACCTCGAGATCGCGTTGCGAGACCAGGCCTTTGTCCACCATTTTTTTGTGCCGCTTCAGGTTTAAAGTCGCCGTATGCAGCGCCGCCTCGGCCGCATCGCGCTTCTGTTGGGCGGCTTGCAGCTTTTGCTCAGCCATTTGCACTTTGAGTCGGGCCGCACGCACCTTGAGCTCACGAGCCCGGTCATACGCTTCCGCTTTTTGGTCGTAGGCTTGCGCGCGATTTTCGGCCGCCGCTATTCGCTCCAAATCCGCGTCTCGCCGGCTGCGCAATCGATCCATGTAACTGGGGTCGACATCCACCAGATCCACGATCGCATCTCCCTTTTTTACGCGGCTCCCTTCCACCACGTGCCAGCGTACGATGCGTCCTTGAACAGGAGCGTGCAGGTGTTGTTCCCGATCAGTCGGTGAATAGGCCACTACTTTACCGGTTCCCGTCACCGTTTGCTGCCAGGGAGCAAATAACAACGTCAGGAACGTGAGAATCAGCCCGATGAGCAGAATGCGTCCGACGATAACGGTCACCGAAGGAACACGTTCGAGACGAAAGCTCTGAAGCTCTTGCCAGTTCGCTCGTTGCAAAGACACTTTAGGCTTTTCCCTTCGATTCACGCATGGGCTGATCGATGATCAGGCCCAACTTCTCGAATGAAGCAAGGACGTCATAGACTTTGGGCAGTTCTTTGCCGAGCTTCCCGAGTGAGACCAGCGCCGCAGTGGTGACCAATTCTGCGGCCACCAACTGGCCCAGAGTCAGCTGACCGGCGATCACCAGTTG
Organism: uncultured Polyangiaceae bacterium; assembly: GCA_964440025.1. GTDB lineage: Bacteria > Myxococcota_A > Polyangia > Polyangiales > Polyangiaceae > NIC37A-2. The sequence goes on from CAYTRQ010000002.1 coordinate 5,833, forward strand.
CCCGCCCATCAGAAGCAAGAGGGTGCTAAACACGACTTGAACTCCGAACAGTCCTACCTGCTGCTTGAGCACCACGCCAAAGCCCCTGGCCCGGGCACTCATCCAGTGGGCAGTGAGCCTGTGTTGAGCAACAGGCTGGTTCTGAGGATGCCCCGAAAGCCACGCGGCGAGGTCATATTTGGCATGGGATTCGTCGACGGAATGCCGAAGGGCTCGATTGAAGGGAATGCGCACGCAGAGAGCCACGCACAGAGACATGGTGAGCGCGAATCCCAAGAGCATGGGGTGATAGACGGCAAGCAGTAAGGTTGCAGTCGCTACTTGCAGACTCAACGTCACCAGGTCGAGGCCCATGGTGAAAAACGCTTTGTCAACGGTACCGATTTCGAAGAAGCGATGGGCTGGATATTGTGGACAGTCAGCGTTGGGCTCGAGCCGCCCGAGTCGAGCACCGAAATCCATGACTGTCCGTTGAACGAAACGACGAGACATGTGCTCGACCGTCACAATCTGGAGCACTCGCAGCAGCGACGCTCCCGCCAGCGCCGCAAGGAGCAAAACCGACAACACGATGAGCGGCTGAATCAACATGCCGAATCCGATCGTATTGATGAGAATTTGTACCGTGAGAGGTACCGCCAAGCTGAGTAGCTCGACTCCCACGGCGTAGATGATGACGAGCTGGGTGAGTCCAAGATCGAGCCGGAGATATTGCAGAAAACGCCGGAGTGGTGTTCTTCCACGCAACGAGTCGAGGGCTAAGAGAGGCGAGCCCATCACCCACTGTTCTCGACGATCTTTGCCAAGTTCGTTGAGGGGAACGCGTTGCCTTTCCCCGTGACCGTCTTCGACGATGGCGGAGTTGCGGCTTAATCGGCGCACCAACAAGGGACGCTCTCCCATGCGCAAGGCGGGGAGACTTCGCTTTTTCCCTTGGAGATCACGGATCGACGCCTCCACCTCCAACAAGGAGATCCCCAAACGATCAGCAACTCGCGTGAGCACCATTTCGAAGTCGTCGTGGGCTTGATCGTCCTCTCCTTCGAGAGCGGCTAAAATTTGTGACCTATCGAGACCTGCCTCCAGGCCCTCCAAAAATCGGGCCGCGAGCCAACGATTTTCGGAAAGGTCGGAACGTGACGAGTCAGGTGTAGGGAGGCGTAATTCGCTCACCCCACGACCATGTTACATGAACTTCAGTTCCGCAATATGAATACTTGTATTATTTTTACAGAATTACGGTGGCGGGTTAAGTTCAAGTCTGTATTGTCGTTTGATTTCAGGGCCTTGGACCAGTGGTCAACCTCGAGATATACGACTGTTTCGGACGAATGCGCAGGGAGTTGCCTCCTCAAAATCAACCTCGGTCCGCAAGGGAAGGGGACGTCGAGGAATCAACCTGGGTCGGCAAAAGGGCAAAAGGTGTAGGAGCTAAACAAATTACACCTCGAGCTCTTCCAGTCGCCATGCTTGTGCGAGCTGGTCGCCGCTACTTCCCTCGATGACGTCGGCATGCCCTACGATGAGGCGCTGGGCCGGTCGCTCCAGCATGGCGCGGATGGAGTGAGCGGCTGCGGCCTTGTCCCGGATCTTTCCTCTCACGTCTGGGGGTACACGCACCCGCTCATAGAAGCCGGTGACATGTGCTGCCCAACGCAAGGTCCAGTGGTCTTTGGCATTAGCGCAAAGGACCACGTCTGTCCCCAGCAGAGTTTGCGTCGGCCGATGATAGAGCACTGTCTCGTCGAGAAACGGCACGCCTTGCAGCGGCAGGGCCTCAAATTCAGGAACTTGCTCGATGAACCAAGGGTCATGGATATCGACTTGGATTCGCAGAGCCTTGTTCCTTTTGAGCGCCGAGGAGGGTCCTACTACCTGTGCCTGAGGAAAATGGGCTGCTGCCGCCGGTGTGCCAAGATGATGAAAACAGTTGGGGTCTACCAGCCAGCGCACGGGGCCCAAGGCTGCTAGCTGCTCGACCAACGTATCAGTGGGAGGGGCCGGGCTGTGGATGAGCAGGCCTCCATCATCAAGGCGTATCACGGTGGTGCGTGCACGCTGTCGAACCCCGCTGAACCACACAGGGCGCTCCAATGTCCAGATTCTATCGTCGACTACGGTAGTAAGAGGGCTCATCGGCATACGGGAAGGTCTGGCTGACTCCTTACCTATGCCAGTGGAAGGCGTTGAAGGATAGGACTCGTCTCTCAGAAGCGCGACGCCCGCTGTCCGCTCCTGCTCCAGCAGCCCCCTTCCGAATTGGTCTGGGGCCCAGGAAACTCCACGAAGCTCGAGCGTCGCCTTTCCTCGGTAGCCAGCAACCCCAAACCGGCTGCGAGCCCTTGGTCTGGTCGCTATGCCTAAAAATCAACCTTGGTGGGTGAGGGGTTGGGGGCAAAGAAAATCAACCTTGGTCGGGAGAGAGGCGGCGAAGGATGAGGGGTCGGGGGGTGGGTCTGGTTCGGGAGAGGCTGAAAGCGCGACGTGTTGCCTCCTCCGCCTCCGCACTTTTCTTGCGTAAGTGAAGGGTAGCGAGGCGATCGCCGCGCCGAACGCGATCGCCGACGCCGGCGTGAAGCTCGATTCCGACTGCTGGATCGATGGGGTCCTCGGCCCTGAGGCGCCCAGCCCCCAAGTGGAGAGCCACATGAGCCAATTCAAGGGAATCGATTGCGGTGATGAAGCCACTTTTGTCGGCTTTGATTGCCTGTTGCTGCGGCGCACGGGGAAGAAGATGGGGGGTTTCGATGACGCCGACGTCGCCGCCATGTAAGGAAACCATGCGAACGAAGCGTTCATAGGCACGGCCGGATTCCAGTTCGGCGAGCAATTTCTTCCGAGCCGCGCCACGAGAAGAATGGAGTCGACCGAGGAGGAGCATCTCCACCCCAAGGCGCAGGACGAGTTCCGTGGTGTCCGGCGGGCCCTGGCCTTGGAGGATGTCGATGGCCTCACGGACTTCGAGAGCATGACCGATAGTCCTTCCCAGAGGAGCATCCATGGCAGTCATCAAGGCCGTGGCTGGTGTCCCGAGCTCGGTGGAGACGTGGATGAGACTGCGCGCCAATTTGAGCGCGTCCTTCTTGGTTTTCATGAAGGCGCCTCGACCGACCTTGACGTCGAGGACGAGCCCATCGAGCCCCGCAGCCAGCTTCTTGCTCAAAATGCTGGCTACGATGAGCGGACGGCAAGCCACGGTTCCCGTTACATCCCGCAGGGCGTAGATGCGGCGGTCCGCCGGGGCGATGTCTTTCGTCTGGCCGTTGATGGACGCGCCGTTTTTTCTCAGCACGGTCGAAACCTGTCTTCGGGAAAGCCGGACACGATAACCAGGGATGCTTTCGAGCTTGTCGAGCGTGCCTCCGGTGTGTCCGAGTCCTCTTCCGGAGATCATGGGGACCACCAGTCCACAGGAGGAAGCAAGCGGTGCGAGTGGGAGACTGAGCTTATCTCCGACTCCGCCGGTGGAGTGCTTGTCCACCAGGGGAGCACCACCGGACTCGTGATGGAGCCGGGTTCCAGAATGGAGCATGGCTTCGGTCAGAGCGGTCATTTCCGCATCGCTCAGGCCGTTGAGGTAAGCGGCCATGAGCCAGGCGCTCATTTGGTAGTCGGCGAGATGGCCACTCATGAACTGCTCGATGAGCGTGTGGATTTCTTCTGGGGAGTGTTCCAGAGCGTCACGTTTTCGGGCGATGAGGGCGGCGGGGGTGCGCTTCACGAGACAAGCATGATAGGAATCGAGCCTGATGTCTCGGGTTGGTCGTCCCTTAGGAAAGTTTACCCAGCACCGACGGATGGACCGGTTGCGTGAGATACTCACGCGACATCCTGGGGGGCTGACGCTCTACGACATGGCGGAGGCGTTGAGCGTTACGCCCCGGACGATGCGCAGGTACATGAAAGAGCTCGAGCGCGAGTTCGATTTGCAGTGTGTGGAGACCAGGGGAGGGGGCCCCCTCCTGTGGAAGATCCGGACTGGAGAGCTACCTCGGAAGGTCGAGCTCCGTCGGACGCAAGCGTATGCGTTCTTGGCGGCTCGTCGCCTCTTCGAGCCCATGGCCGGCTCGACTCTCTTTGAAGAGATCGACATGGCCACGAAGAAACTCTTGGCATTTTCTCGGCGGCCTGGAAGAGGCCCCAACGCCGGACGCGCAGACGCGCGGCTAGAAGACCGTTTCTTGTATCTCCCGTTTGCGCCCAAGAACTACCGTGAAAAGACCGAGGAGCTCGATGATCTTTTCCAAGCGGTGGCCGATCTGCGACCGCTCACGCTGAGATACCGTTCGAGTGGGAAATCGAAAGAGGAAACGATCACGATTCATCCCTATGCCATGGTGCTGCATCGGGATTCCATCTACTGTGTGGGATATCACACGCAGAAGGAGTCGATTCGGACCTTCGTGTTGGATCGAATGCGTGACACTCAAATCCACTATACGCAGCACTTCGACTTGCCCGATGACTTCGTCGTGGACGAATATTTTCAGGGTGAGCTGGGGGTTTTCAAGAGTTCCGAGCGACATCGAGTTGTCGTCGAATTCGACGTCCAGGGAGCCGAGTATGCGCGCATGCGGACCGTTCATCCGACTCAAAAGCTGACGAATTTGCCTGGAGGGGGGGTGCGGTTGACCATGACCGTTGGCAATCTCAATCCGGTCACGAGCTGGGTCTTGGAGTGGGGTGCTCGTGCCAAGGTCCTTGAACCTCCCGAGTTGGTCGAGCGTGTCGAAGGAGAGCTCCGTGAGGCCCTTGACCTCTATACGCCAAAGAGCAAAAGGAAAGCCCGCTGAGCCTCGTTCGATCGGCCGTTCGGGGTTGTAGGTCGCTGTTTGGAGGTGATGGGTTACCCGTTGCGAGAGGCGTTCAGGTTGATGTGGGCCACCCGTTTCGATCGGCGTTCGGGTTGATGGCGGGAGCGGTGGTGGCGTTTGGGCTGATGGCGGACCGCCGTTTGGGGGTGATGGGCTACCGGTCTCGAGGGGCGTTCAGGTTGAGGAGGGAGCAGCCGTTTTTGCGCGAAGTTGAAGGGATACGATGGCTCCGCAGCCGCTCAGTGCCGCAAGGATCCCGAACCAAAGTTGGTACCCGGCGCTACCGGGAATGGCATCAAGCAAATGGCCAGCGACGGGAGGCACGAGCACGTCGGGACTGTAGCCTACGACCGAAATCGTGCCGACGACCAACCCGGTGACCAGCAAGGGGACGCGGACTTCTTGCAGGAGGGCATAGAAGACGCCCCGGAGCACGAAGACGGCTGCTGACACGAAAACGGCCTGCACGATGAAGAGGGCCACTTGTCCGCCGCTCGGCGAAACCAGAAAGAGGCTGGCATAGCCCAGAGAGGCGACGAAAAAACCGCCCACGCAGCTGATTCGAGCGCCAATGCGGTCAGCCAGGAGTCCCGCGAGCACCGCGAGCGGGGGCCGCAACCATTCGATCGAGCTCGTGATGCGAGCCGCCTGAGCGTCATCGAGCTGGTAGCCGTCCACGGCGTAGCTCGAAAAGTAGAAGGTCCCCCAATAAGACGCGTAGGCGAAAAAGAGCACGAGGGACAAAAGGGCGACGCGGCGCGTGCTGATCTTGATTGAGGGGGCTCCTGCAGGGATCTGCCGTGCCTCCTCGGAGAGCTTCTCGGCCTGCCGCGGCTCCACGGACGGCACCTCATACCGTGGCGGTTCCTGCCGCGGCTCCACGGACGCTTCTTCGGACAGTTCCTGCCGCGGTTCCTCGGACGCCTCCTTGTCCGAAGGCTCCCGCTGCGGCTCCTCGGACAGCTTCTCATGCTTTTCGTTGCTGGATGGGTCGAGTGAGGATGTGTCGTTGAATGAAGGGGCCCAGTGTTGGGGAATGAAGAACCAGGCGACAGCGGCGGAAAGCACGCAAGCCGTGCAGTAGTACAAGATGACATTGCGCAGGCCCTCCGCGGGCGTGGCGCCCAGCTCGAACCACAGTACCGAGGAAGATGCCAAAATGGCGGCGACGAGTCCTCGTCCGCCGTCGAGGAGTCCGAAGGCGAGCCCTTGCCTTCCACGGGCGCCCCACAATCGGGTTGCCTTGATCAACGCGGCCCAGAACGGAAGGATGGAGGAGATCCCGAGGAGCGCGAAGATGAGGAGCAGCCACGAAAACGAAGGGAAGAATACCAGCAGGAGCCCGACGAGGCCGGTGGCTAAAGGAGCGATACTGAGCAGCTTTCGGCTACCAAAGCGATCGGCCAAAAGCCCGCTGGGGCCGTAGCAAAGCAGGGCGAGGAAACCGAAAAGCGAGCTCATGTAGCCGAGCTCGGATTGACTCAGGTCCATGCTCTTCATCATGGCTGGGGCGTAGTCGCGGCGGAGGAAGTAGGGCAGGGTGTAGATGACTTCGCCGGCCAGAACGAGGGCGATGAGGGAGCTCGTACTTCCCGGGCCGCTCCTGGGATCGGTCAGGGGCCTTGCGTATTCCTGGGACGAGGCTGGAGCTTGGTTGTTGTCTGGTTGCATTAGCCGGTCGTTCCATTTGTGGGTATAGACGAGGTGCGCCTGCTGGCGCAGGCGTTATTTTCATTGGAGCGTGGTGCATTCTTTCGCGGCCCAGTGCTGCGGTTGGTGGGCCTGGGCTGGGAGAGGGCTACGGAGACGGCGACGATGAACGATCTCAGAAACGAGACTTCGTCTACAGGGGCGGAAGTTTCTAGCTCGGCAGGGCACAACTCGGCAGGGCTCCGGCGCGTGGCGGTCATCATCAATCCGGCGGCGGGAAGGGATCGACCGATCCTTGCGCCCATCAACCGAGCCTTATGGCAGTCAGGCGTAGAATGGAAGGCCTATGTGATCCGGCGAGGCTCCGAAGACGACACGATCCGGGACGCGATCCTTGCCTCGCCCCCTCCGGATCTCGTGCTGGTCTATGGTGGAGACGGGACCAACGCCGAGGTGGCCACGGCGATCTTGAGGTATCGCGATGATCTATGTCTGGCACCCTTGGGCGGTGGCACAGCTAACGGACTGGCTGAAACGCTCGGTGCGCCGGCCGATCTCGAGCAAGCCGTCGAGCAAATCTGTGCGGGGCGCTACCGAGCTTTGCCGACGGACGTGGGCATGGCGGAGGGGCGTGCGTTCTTGCTCCGCGCAAGCATCGGGGCGACGACGGGATTGACCAGCAACGTCACGAGGGAAGAAAAGGACCGCCTGGGGACTTTGGCCTACGCTCTCTCGGGACTCAGGGCCCTTGGCGACGTGCGTCCGCAGACGTACCGAATCGTCGTAGATGGTCAAACGCGGCAGCACGAGGCAGTTTCGGTGATCGTCGCCAACTCTCCCGCCGCCGGTTTGAGAACGGTGATAGCGAGTGATGTGCTTGATCGGGACCAGCGGCTTGATGTGTTCGTCGTTCCGACCATTGGCTGGGTCACCCATGCCCTTGCCAATGTGGTTTTGGGTGAGGGATTGATGGAGGGGGCGGTTCGCTACAGGGCCTGTTCGATCCAGGTCGAGTGCGAGACACCGGCTCTCGTGCATTTGGACGGGGAGCCAGCCGGAGAGACTCCCGCGACCTTCGATGTTCGTCCTTCAGCACTCAAGCTTCTTCATTACTTGGAAAGGGAGTGAGCCATGTCCAAGCCAGGGAAGGCTTTTTCGGAACGAGACTGGATCCATCGGCTGGATCGGCGGCTTTTGGCCTTACGCAGACACTTGAAGTGGAAGCTCGGAATCCTGGAACCCCTGCGCATCGACGTTTATCTGAGCTACGCGGGGACAAAGCGAGCACTCATCAGAGGACGGGCTCTCGAGAATCGACTTCCCTCACGGCCAGGAGAACGTGACACGGCATGGGATAACCTCCGGCGTTCCATCCGCCAACTCGAGTCCGACGAGGTCCCGGGCCTTTGCCTGGAGGTTCAATTTGCCGGGCAAAGGCAGACCGTGATCACGGATGACGAGGGCTACTTTTTCGCTACCTTGGAGCTCGAACAGCCTCCCGAACCGGGGTGGAACCCGGTGCTCGTGCAAGTCGTCGACAGTTCGATCGAATTGGCCCGAGGGGTCTATGGGACTGGCGCCGCGCTCGTTCCTTCGGAGGACGCGCTATTTGGTGTTATCAGTGACATCGACGACACTATTTTGCAGAGCCATGTACAGAATCGGTTTCGGCAGGCGCAGTTGACCTTGCTGGGCAATGCGATCACGCGGCTGTCATTCCAGGGAACGAAGGAGCTCTACCGGGGGCTTGAGAGCGGTGGAAATGGCGCACCGTTCTTTTACGTCTCACGGAGCGCTTGGAGCATTCATGCGGTGCTCGAGCACTTCATTGCCCATCAAGGACTTCCCCACGGGCCGCTCCTTTTGCGTCACGTGGGACTTTTTACCAAACGTGAAGTCGTGCGGGGACACAAGCAAAGGGAGATTGAACGTATCCTGTCTGTCTATCCTCATCTCTCCTTCGTGCTCATTGGCGATAGTGGGCAACGAGACACCTCGATTTATGTCGATCTAGCAAGTCAGTATCCTGGGCGGGTGCGGGCGATTCTGATTCGCGACGTCTCTTCGGCCGAGAGAGTCAGGCAGGTTGCGACGATTTTGGAGACCCGCTGTCCCAAGGAATGTCCTTGGCTGATTTTTGAAGACGATCGAGAAGCGGCGCGTTTTTGTGGGGAAAAGGGGTTGCTTGCCAATGAGTTGGCCGCCGATTGAGGCTCGCCCGTGAAGACGCTGGTGCCGTATGGCGGATTCATGCCCCGATTCGAGCCAATCGCCTGCGCCCCTGCTCGATGAAGGCGCCCTGTGGTGCTCTGTGGCCGATCCACGCCCGGTTTGAGCAAGGGGCTGGGCCTATGCTTGGCTCTTCTGGTGAACGGAAGGGAGACTGAACTGGTTCGTTTCGCCGGTTGCTGGAAACAGGGAAGGACTTCGTCGCTTGTTGTGGGGCGCGGGCATCGAGTGGATGCAGCCAAGCGAGCCTGGGAGCGAATGGCGCAGAGCTGGCTTTTCGCGATCGCCTTCGTGCTGTTGACCTTTGTTCCTGGCCGCGCTCAGGGACAGGACCAAGCCTCGGAGCCGTTACTCGAAAAAACCCGACCGGATTTCGTCCTGGGGCATTGGGCGTCGGAGGTGCCTCTTGCTGGTTTGGCCGTCACTGCCGTCGTTGCCAGTGCAGAGCACGACCAGGTGAGTTATTCGGGGCATGCTCCAGACGCCGGCTTTCATTCTTACAGCAAGACAGCAGACATCGCCAGCGACGTGACCGGCGATGTCGCTGGGGCGGTATTCAGTCTCGCGATCGGTTCCTCCTTGGAGTGGCTCCATCTGCGCGATGCGTCATTCCTCTATAGTAGTATGATAGCTGCGGAGGCTTGGCTGATCGGTTCGGGGATCACTCGTTACCTCAAGCACAGCATCGGCCGCTGCCGTCCAATTGCCTGGAATGAGGAGTCACGGACCTGTGATTCTCGACTGTCGGCTTTGGGACCCGAGATTGCAGAAGAGTTTGGATCCGATGAGGCCTATCAAGCCATGCCCTCCGGACATGTCGCAGGGGTTTCAGCGGTGAGCGGCGCCTATCTGTGGATGGCTCTCGAAAGCGCCGAACCGGCGCCTCTCCGTTGGGCTGCCTTTGCTGCCTCGCAGAGCTTGGCGCTTGCCACCGTCGGGCTTCGCGTGGAGGCGGGAGCGCACTCCTGGAGTGATACGCTCGTCTCTTGGGGGCTCAACACCCTCGTTGGCATGTCCGTGGCGGCGCTTCATGGTCGACGCTCGCTCACGAGACGACAGGTCGGATTTCGGTTGATTCCCCTGGGTCAGGGAGTTGTGGTGGCGGGCACTTTTAGATGAACGACAAGCGTGCGGCTGTTGAGAAGCGAATGCGGGAATGCCGACGTACTCTCCAGTCCGCATGTTTTCTGGTCCTGTTGCTCGAAGCGTTGCCGGTCGGGGCGCAAGTGCCCAGGTCCATCGAGCGGGCGGACGCTCCTCCTCCTCCTCGGGGACCGACGCGGCCTTCTGCGGAGCTGCCGCCCCGAGGACCCGTTTGCCCGGGCGAGCCTCGAGCTGACAGCTCGAGCGGGGCCTGCCAGGACCGCGAAATAACGGACAGCGCGAAGGAGGCGTCGCGCTCCGAGGAGGCACCCCAGGAGATAGTCAAGGAGACTGACAAGGCGGTCCCTGACCCGCCCATCGATGCCGATCGGAAGCCGGAGAAAAGAAACGTCGAGGATCAGATCTTGTGGTTGCCTCGTTTGGCCCTCTCACCGCTTTACCTCGTCTCGGAGTACGTCCTTCGCCGGCCCTTTGGTTGGTTCATTCGGCTTGCGGAGCGTAAGGGGTGGCCAGAGGCTATCGTGGACTTCCTGACGTTTGGGCCGGAGGATAACGCCGGTATCGTTCCGACGGCGCTATTTGATTTCGGATTTCGGCCGAGTGTTGGCATCTACGGTTTCTGGAATGATGCGGCGGCCCCTGGGCACGACATCCGAGTTCGAGCGGCGACGGGAGGAAGTGATTGGTGGCAGTTGGTGATGGCCAACCGCTCCCCCCTTTCTTCCACTGCGCTCGTCGAGTTGAGAGGAGCGATGGATATCCGACCGGATCGGGTCTTCTACGGTTTGGGCGCTCACTCCAGCGATCGGGAGAATCGCTATTTCATGGAGCGCTACGATCTCGAGGTCACCCTCAAGGCGGATTGGTGGAGAACGAGCCGATTCGAAGGAATGATTGGCTTTCGTCATGCGCAATTCGACGCCACGCGAGGTTGTTGCGGCGACTCGACATTGGCCGAGGCGGTGAGAGAAGGGCGTCTGGAGCAACCTCCGGGGTTGTCCGGTTACACCATTTTTCGTGAGGGGCTGAGGCTGCAACTCGACAGCCGGAAATCACGGATGCTGAATGATCATTCCGCCTCCCTTTTGGATTCGTTGGATTTCATGGCGCCGCCGGGGGATGGCGCCAAACTGGAGCTGACCGCCGTCGGCTCTCATCGACTGGCACTGGCGGGCGAAGCGGAAGACTCCCGAGCTGGGCTCTCGCGGAGCAACAGAATCAGTCCTTTTTGGCTCAATTATGGGGTGACCTTGGGGGGGTATCTTGCGCTGCCCGGTTATCAACGCACCGTGGGGCTCGAGATCACCGCGGAGCTGACGGATCCAGTGGCGCCTGGAGAAATTCCTTTTACCGAGCAGGCGCGATTGGGGGGCGAGCGGGTTTTGCGTGGCTTTTTCAATGGACGCCTCGTGGATCGAAGCGCACTAGGAGCGAGGCTTCGATATCATTGGCCCGTGTGGGCACTTCTCGACGGAGTCGTTGAGTATGGTGCTGGAAGTGTCTTCGGGCAGCGTTTCGAGAATTTCGATTTTGGTTGGTTCTACCAATCCTTTGCGTTCGGGTTGGGATCGTCGACCAAGCGTGATCACAGCTTTCAGTTTTTGTTCGCGCTGGGCATGTCCCACTTTGACGGAAATAGCGAGCTCGACACTGTGCGAGTGGTCCTGGGAGGACACAGTGGGATTTGAGAGGAATGCACAGGCTCCAAAAGGGCGCAGCAAGAGAGCCGGGCGAGGGACCGGGGCTCTTGCTCGGCTCCTCGGGGTAGTGGTCGGTGGTCTTCTTCTTGGCTGTTCCCGTCAGACGCAATTTCAATATCCGAACCTAGCGCCCGTTCGACAAGAGGGAGATACTGCGCCGTTCGTTCCCGCTCCACGCGAGCAGGAAGCGATCGTCGTGTGGGAAGGGTTCGATACCTCCTTTTTCGCTCCGATTTCTCGGGCGCTGGCAATGCGACCTCGGGGCCGGGCGAGAAATGTCAACTCCATGGATGAGGTGCCCAACTCCAGTTGGTTTCGAAATCGGATTGGGCAGGGAGGGTATTCGAGCGCAGAAGTGGCGCGAGGAGCCTGTTTGGAGCCGCCACTCGACCCGCGACGGACCTGGAATATCGTTGCGGGGAAGGGTGGCGGAGCTAATCCTGGATTCATCATAGAAGACCTCCGGGGGCGTCGGTTTTTGCTGAAGTTCGGGGGAACGCTGCAGGGACCTCGAGCGATCGCTGCCTCCACGATAGGCTCCCGGGCGTTTCATGCAGCGGGCTACTTTGCACCGTGCAATCGGGTGGTCTACGTACAGCGTGAGAATTTACGTATTGCCCCGGAAGCTACCGTCAAGGGCGCCCAAGGAAAGGAGCGCCCCCTGACCGAGCAGGATCTCGCACAGACCTTCGAAAAGGGGCTTCGGCTCCGAGATGGTCGCTACGTTGCCGTGAGCAGTCGTTTCGTCGAGGGAAAGCCTCTTGGTCCTTGGCGTTATGAGGGCACACGGGACGACGACCCCAACGATCGGATCTCCCATGAAGATCGGCGGGAACTCAGGGGAATGCGTCTTTTGGCGGCGTGGATCGGTCACTACGACTCTCGCGACGGTAACACTCTGTCCGCATGGATAGAGGGGAGAGGGGGCGGACATGTCCGTCACTACGTGATCGATTTCGGTGAGAGCTTGGGAAGCTTGTGGACACCGCCTCAGTTCGCCAGGTCGGTGGGGCATGCCGCCTACGTGGACTTTACCCAGATCCTCTTCGATTGGTTCAGCCTGGGGGTGAAGCGGCGGCCCTATCGGTTGGCGCGTTTCGGACCGAGTGGGCGAATTTTTGGCTATTTCGATGTGGCGGGCTTCGAGCCGGAGGAATTTGCCACTGGATTTCCCAATCCCGCATTCAATGCGATGACCGAAGCGGACGCCGCATGGATGGCGCGCATCTTAGCTCACTTCGATGAGGCCTCGGTGCGTCGCCTCGTGGCGACTGCGGATCTCCGCGATCCGTTTTTGGAGCGGGAACTTGTCCGCATTCTAATGGGGCGCCGCAACAAGATCCTCGATCGCTACCTCACGACTCTATCTCCATTGACCCATCCTCGCATCGCGCACGAAAAAAACGGATCTTTGCTCTGCCTGACGGATTTGCTTCTGGAAAGCGGGCGCGTTTCACTCCGGGATCGGAGCTATCGGGTGATGCTGTTGTCAGAAGGAGAGAGAAGGGCCGTTTCAACCGTTTTCCGAAAAGAGACTCACGAGATCTGCGGTGTTCTTCCCGCGGCTCCAGACGTTTCGGCGCAAAAGGCGCGTTATCTCCAAATGGACGTGTTTGCGAAGACCCAAAAACGGAGGGAACAACCCCCGGCAAGCGTTTTTCTTTATTCTTGGGCTCGGCGCCAGCAGATTGTGGCGCTACAGCGTCATTCAGCCTCGTCCATGCTCTGAGTCCTCGCGGACTCATCCCCTTCTGATCAGGTGGAAGCTGCCGCGTCTTCGCGGACTCATCCCCTTCTGATCAGGTGGAAGCTGCCGCCTGCTTCGGCAAACACCTTCAGGCCTTCGAAGCGAGGGAGGTAGCTGGGTGGAGGAGGAGCGGCGCGTTTTCCTCGCACCATATTGAGCAGGACCTGCCTCTTATCGAGGTCATATTCTGCTTCATAGAGACAGTCGCCGACGTCGACCTGCAGAGGGAACTTCTCGGTGAGTGTTGGGGAGAGCTCGGCGGGGACGTCCGGTGGCAAGAAGTCCTCTGGGCTGAGCAAGGCGAGGTCACTGCCGCTTTCGACACCGAGCTCTTGGAGATGGTCTTTGAGAAAGTCTGCCAAAGAGGGTGGGGGCTCACAGTCACGGAAATGACCAAACTCCGGGTTTTTCCCCAAACGGGCAGCAAGAGCGCGGCGTGACAGTCGCCGCTGCGCCTCCTTTTTTTGTTCGGGGTAGAGGCGCCCTTCCAGGAAGAGCTTCATGATGGCGGTCCGGGCGAGCTCGCCCTCGGGGATCTCCTTGCGGACCGAAATGGTCTGACCGGCCAAGACACGCTCCACCTCGACGAAGAGTGTCTCGTTCGAGAACTTTGCTTGGGCAACGTGTTCTTCTCCCAGGCGAGCATCGGCGAGCCAGTTGTGAGAAACCGGACTGGCCGCGGTGGCGATGATGAGCCGCTCGCGTGGACCTTTCACGATGGCGCGGGTGGCGAGAGCGACGATTGCCTCGAGCTGGCGGCTCTTGTGGGCAGCGTCGGTCATCTCCGTGATGCGATGGGCTCGGCTGTTTCGATCGAGCTCGATTTCCGTCCCCCCGCTGGAGAAACGCAGCCGAGACTTGCGCCGGCGGGCGACGTGGGCTGCGCGCGCGTCTGCTCTGACGATAGCGCGAAGGAGTTCTTGCCGCTCGAGGGGCGCGTGCGATGGAGGGCTCATGTGGAAGGCTTGGCGCAAGCGCTTTCTCGAGAGTCGGGCCTGCTCAGCGACTTGTTGGGCCGGACCCGTGAGCAAGTGGGGTTGGCGGACTGCCGTAACGATGGCTTCCAAATCGCAGTCGAGCCGCGAAAGTGCCTCGTCGGGGACGGCGGGCGAAAGAAGGTGAGCCTGGGGTTGTTCGAGCGCCGCGACCAGATCAATCGCGGTGGTCAGGCAGCCCGATGCTTTGGCTTCGACGAGAACTCTGCTCAGCCAGGGATCGAGAGGAAGGCGCTGGAGCTGCCTTCCCGTCTCTGTCAGGTTGCCCGAGGTGTCGAGAGCCCCCAGACGCTCGAGTTGATGCCGGGCGTCGTCAATTGCATAGCGAGGGGGAGGATCGAGAAATGCGAGCTCCTCGGGTTTCCGATTCAGGCTGGCCAGTGAGAGCAGAAGAGGGCTCAGGGACTCTCGATGCATTTCGGGGGGAGTTTTGGGTTCCAGTCGTGCGCTCTTGCCCCAAAGACGAATGCAGGTTCCCGCGGAGGTTCTTCCGGCTCGACCGGCGCGCTGATCGGCGCTGTCCGTGGCCACGGAGCTCAGGCCGAGATAGCTGCGTCCTTCATGGTAACTGGTTCTGCGCACGAGTCCCGAGTCGATGACCATGCGTACCCCTGGTACGGTCAGCGAGGTTTCTGCGACGTTGGTGGTGACGACAATGCGCGGTCGAGCCTTTTGTTGCTCTGTCGTTTGCCGGTCCATGGAAAGGATACGTGCTTGCTGCTCGAGACTGAGACTTCCATGAAGGGCGACCACCTCAGCGTCGACATCCGAGAGTGCCGCACAGATGGTTGCGATTTCCCCCTTGCCGGGCGCGAACACGAGGATGTTGCCGTCCAGAGGGAAAGACTCCAGCACGGCGCGCCGCACGCGGGAAGGCAGATCGCGACTGCTCGGCGCTTGATCACCGGAGTCTTGGTAGGAAATTTCGACTGGGTAGGTGCGGGCCTGGACGCTGAGATGCTGTCCGCCAACGTATTGGGCGATGCGCTCGCCCTCGATGGTTGCCGACATGGCAATGAGCTGTGCGCGTCGATCGACGAGCAAGGCGAGAATGAGATCCGTGTCGAGCCGGCGTTCGTGGATCTCATCAAGGACGAAGTAATCAAATTCGTCGAGAAGCCTTGGAGTCGAGAGGACGATCCCGGGAGTGACGACGAGCAAACGCGTGGCCGAGCTCGAGCGGTCATCGTCTCGCACACGATAGCCCACTGCTTCCCCTAGGCTGGCGCCCTCCAGTTCAGCCAAGCGGGCTGCGACACTGCGACAGGCGACTCTCCTTGGCTCGACAACGAGTGTGCGACCCGGCAACCATCGTGGCACTTGAGTGGATTTCCCGGTGCCCGTAGGCGCGGTAATGACGACGGAACCCTGGCGGAGAGCTTCACTGAGTTCTAAGCGAATGTTGTCGATCGGCAGCATGAGTGTTGTTCACGATTCCCGGAGCGCTGCAGCCCGGAAAGAGTGTTCCTGGGGAGACCTTGGACCAAGCCCCTTGATTCGACGAAATTCCTTCCAGCGTCGGGTTTGCGCGCCTTCCCGGCCAATTCGGGCCTCGTTCCGCCCGCTCGTCATTGCCTGTGGAGTCGGGGGTGAGACAAGCCGTTACATCGGGTTTTCGGGAGCCATTCGATACTTTTCGTACTTCTCCAAAACCTTGACTACGTAGGCCTGGGTTTCTTCGTAGGGAGGGATGCCGCCGTAGCGAATGACCGCGTTTTCTCCGGCATTGTATGCCGCGGTCGCTAGGTGGATGTCCCCGTTGAACATATTCGCCAAAATGCGCAGGTAGCGGGCTCCCCCCATGATGTTCTGGCGGGGATCGAAAATGTCGGAGACCATCATGCGCTCGGCGGTGAAGGGCATGAGCTGCATCAGGCCGACTGCCCCAGCCGGGGAAACTGCGCGAGGATCATAGTTCGATTCGACCTGCATGACCGCGCGCAGATAGGCTTCGGGAAGTCGATACAGCGTTGCTGCGTCGCGGATGTGCTCGTCGTAGCGCGTCAGGCGCGCCGGGGACTCGTCGCTCGGCATGACCGCTTCCGATGGCCCCACGTCCGGGGCGTGCGACCGTTGAGTGCTTTCGGCCTGTCGTCGACGAGGCTGGCTGGCTTGTGACTTGGAGTTCGTGATGGAGATGACGCCGTTCTTGTCGACGGACCGCTCGATGGCCGCCCAGCTCGCGCCCGAGCAGAGGAGTGCGACGAAAAGCCCCGCGGGGAGCACAGCGGAGTAGAATGTCCGGAGCTGTCGGACCGTTTGGAATTTTCTGAGGGGTTGGAAAGGCATCCTGGCCACCGGAAGCACAACGCACGAACCGAGCCCAGCCTTCCCTAAAACGTTGGCGTGGGACTTGGGACGCCGCGCGAAGTTGTGGGGGGAGGGGGCAAAAAGACCTCCTTCGACCTCTTCATTCTTCTGTTTTCTCGGAACCATGGCTGGGAAATTTCTGCGAATGAGCATTCACGGGGCGATTTTTGCGGCGCTGGAAGCACTCCCGCATCGATCGAGAAACGATTTCGGCCTATCCTACAGTTAAGTGGGAGGTCTTTCCCACCTTTGAGTGGGACCTTCCCGGACTCGATGGAGTCCTTGCTTAGGAGGAATGCCCATGAGCAACCCAGAAAACGAGTCGACTTTACGCTTGGATGCCGATCTTGGTGCCTTTTTTCGAGAAATCCTCGATGAGACCTTGGACTACCACGAGACTCAGCCCGAACCTGCCGTGAAGCAGTATGTGCTGGGTCTCCTCGAGGACGCAGCACATAAGGAAAGTGCCGTGCGAGACGCTGTGGGCCGTCCTTTGGCGCTTTTGCTTCATGATGCGCTCCGGGCGCAACCGGCTGTTCGCTTTGAACGCTTGCGCAAGGCTGGTGATGGTATCCTCCTCGTTGGCGGACTCTATCGAGGTCACCTGCAGCGCACGGGATTGGAAGACCGCTATGTGGTCGCTGTGGGGCAAAAGGCATACCGATCGGCGTCCTCGTTGCTCGAAGTGCCTTCGGGGGGGCTGGTTGTCGGTGAAGAGGGGACCTGCGACATCCTTGGTGAGCTGGCTGCCGGCTTCCGCGATCTGATGGTGCTTCTCCGCGAGATCGCCGATACGATCGTGGCTCGCGCGGCCCGCTCTGCCAGCGATCTCGCGCGCTTGTGCGAGATGTGGCTGAGTGATCGCTCGGCACATTTGGGGCGGATGCTGCGCGCCCGGGGCGTGATGCTCGATCGCGCGGCGCTCCCGAGCGCTTGACGGATCGGACGACGAAGCGCTTTTTGAGGCCAGAAACCAACTCGTGCAAACTGGGCGGTATGAAGAAAGTTCTTGTCGTTATTGCGGAGGGTTCCGAAGAACTCGAGGCGGTGACGGTGATCGATCTCCTGCGTCGCGCCTCGATCGAAGTGACGGTGGCCGGGATGTCGGCCGGATCTGTGAAAGCCTCACGCGGCGTCGTACTCGTCCCCGACGCTGAGCTCGGCGAAGTCGCGGGGCAGCAGTTCGATCTCGTGGCTCTTCCTGGTGGGGCGGCGGGCGCCGATCGATTTTCCCAGAGCGAGGAGCTCGCCCAGCTGGTTCGCCGTCAGCTTTCCGAAGGCCGCGATGTGGGGGCGATTTGTGCGGCTCCGCGGGTGCTTCGGGAATTCGGGACGCTGGCTGGTCGCCGGGTGACCAGTTTTCCTGGGGCAATTCCAGCAGATGATCCGGACTACAGTTATGTCGAAGAACCCGTGGTGTGTGACGGTCAGCTCATCACGTCACGGGGGCCAGGTAC
>CAYTRQ010000002.1:23848-40259 GCA_964440025.1 uncultured Polyangiaceae bacterium
ATGGACTTTGCGTTGGCGCTGGTCGAACGGCTTTCGGGGCCCGTGATTCGCCACAAGGTCGAGGCAGGGCTCCAGCGTCCCTGAGGTGGGACCGGGCTTTTGGAGCCGGGAATGATTCGAGCCCGTAAGGAGCTGCTCGCTGGCCTGGGATGACCAGAGCCCGTGCGACCGCTAAAGGAGAGCTCTCTCCGATGCAGCAATATCTCGATCTTCTCCGGCATCTTCTCGACCACGGTATCGACAAGAGCGATCGGACCGGAACTGGTACCCGCAGCGTTTTCGGACATCAGATGCGCTTTTCTTTGTCGGATGGCTTTCCCTGCTTGACCACGAAAAAGCTCCATCTTCGTTCGATCATCGTCGAGCTCCTTTGGTTTCTTCGAGGGGAGACCAATGTCCAGTTCTTGCACGATCACAAAGTGACCATCTGGGACGAGTGGGCGGACAAAAATGGAGATCTCGGGCCGGTTTACGGTCATCAATGGCGTAGCTGGCCGACTCCCGACGGCGAGAAGATCGATCAGATCGCTCAAGTGGTCGAGCAGATCAAAACCAACCCGGACTCCCGTCGCCTGATCGTCAATGCTTGGAATGTGGCCGATATCCAGAAGATGGCGCTCCCTCCTTGCCATTGTCTGTTTCAGTTCTATGTCGCAAAGGGGCGATTGAGTTGTCAGCTCTACCAACGTAGTGCCGATGTCTTTTTGGGAGTGCCGTTCAATATTGCGAGCTACTCCCTGCTGCTCTTGATGATGGCTCAGGTGACCGGATATCGACCCGGCGATTTTATCCATACTTTTGGTGACGTGCACCTCTACTCGAATCACTTCGAGCAGGCTCGACGTCAGCTGGAACGAACGCCCCGACAGCTGCCGACAATGCGTCTCAATCCTGAGATCCGAGATCTGTTTGAATTCTCGCTCGGGGATTTCGAGCTGAGGGGCTACGATCCCCATCCCGCGATCAAGGCTCCAGTGGCCGTATAAGGGAGTCATTCATGCGAGTCAGTCTCATTGGAGCGGTTGCCGAAAACGGCGTGATCGGCAGGAACAACGATCTGCCGTGGACGATCAAGGACGACATGCGTTTCTTCGTGCAGAAGACGAAGGGGCATGTGGTCATCATGGGACGACGCAATTTCGAGTCCTTTGGAAAGCCTCTCCGCGATCGGACGAACATCGTCGTTTCGAGGAAGGAAGGATTGCTCGTTTCCGGTTGTCTGGTCGTGTCCAGCGTTGAGCGAGCCCTCGTTCTTGCGGAGGACGGTGGCGAGGAGGAGGCATTTGTGATGGGCGGGGCGGAGATCTATCGACTGGCGCTACCCTACGCGCAGACCTTCTATCGAACTCGGGTTCTTGCCGAGGTCCCAGGTGACGTATTTTTTCCTGAATTCGACGAGTCGGCTTGGAAGAAACGCGAGCTCTTTCGTCAAGAACAAGACGACCGCAACGAGCATGCCTTCATTGTCGAAGAACTGACCGCTCGGTTTCCGCCTCTGGACTATCGGCAACGGGTCGATTCGGTCTAAATGAGCGAGCGCGAAAGTCGATCGCTCAAAAACAAGCCACAAACAATGGCCTCGAGCAGATTTCAGGCATTCGAGAGTCCTTGCGGGCCCCCACCCAAAAGTGGGGCGCAAGGAGTGCTCGAGAATCGGCTCGGTCATCGAGAACGAGGACCAAGTCATCGCCCTGAAGCGGCACCCGAGAGACGTTCCCATCAGAAACCCGGACGCATCGAGCAGGGCACTGGAAAAGGCCTCGCCGAGACTCTCCTCACGCGCCCGCGGGTGAGCGTCGGCGGAGGAAGTGATCGTGCCGGTTCGAGCAACCTGGGTCACGCGCCCGGGGTGAGCGTCGGCGGAGGCTTTCGAGGTTGTGAGATGTGCACCAGAACGTTGGGGCGCCACCAAGAAGGCCCCCGCTGCTCACTCACGGCGAAGCCCCTCCCGCGAGTTGGTTCGAGAGGCGCGCCGTGACTTGGATGGCTGGCTTGCCGAACACGAGAGGGAACCAACCAGAAGCGTTGAGGGAAGCTGGTAGCGGTTTCTCTCTGTGGCCTGTCGTCTCGGTGGATGAATGGTAGCGGTTTCTCTCTGTGACCTGTCGTCTCGGTGGATGAATGGTAGCGGTTTCTCCACCGTAACCGAGCCTTTGAGAAGCTCAAAAACCAGTCAAAAGTTGGGGGTGATTCCGGTAGCGATGCGCTGTCGCTTTTGTGTTGGTTTTTTGCGAGTCCTCGAGTATGTCTCGCCATGGTGCGGAGATCGGTGTTGGTGCTGTCTAGATGGCGCCTCACTGTACAGTTCCGAGCCAGCAGGAAGGAACAGCGATTTCCTGCATCATTCTCCCTTTTTTTGTGGCGCTGTCGCGGGGACGGTGGCTACTTGAAGTCGGGGTGCGGTATTTGACGGCCGACTTGCCTCCGCAGGTTGAGCCTTCCAGCGAAGAATCGATAGCGAGGTCATGGTGATACGGCGATTAGCGTGGACGATACTGGCGACGAGTTCGGTGACTGGTCTTTTGTTGGCTTGTTCCGGTGCGGATGTGGACCCCGATGACTCCTCGAATCCCGGTGCGACCGGAGGACAAGGCCAGGGAGCGACCAGTGGAGGCTCTGGAGGAGGAAACGCGGCCGGAGGGAATACCGCCGCAACCGGCGGCAGGCCTGCCAACAGTTCCACCGGCGGCGGACTGAATGTTGTATGGAACGGAACGGGCGGTTCGGGCTCGAACTCTGGTGCAGGAGGTGAGGCGACCGTACAGGATGGCGGCACCGTGGATCTGACCGGCGAGCAGGTTGCAGAGATCCAGGATGCCGAGTGCACGGGACTCAGCGCGGAGGCGGAGAAACTCCCCCCCGTGCTTCAGTTCGTTGTCGACGTGAGTCTATCCATGAACGAGCCGGCCGACCGCAGCATCGAGCCCTCTCAGAACTTCAATGACATGAATCCAGGCTACGTGACCAAGTGGCATGTCACCCGGGATGCACTGCTCGAAACGGTCGAGGGCTTACCGGACGACATGGCGGTTGGTTTGCAGCTCTATCCAACAGCCCCGCCGGGAAATTCGCAATGTGTCGCTGAGAGCGGCGCGGTCGCCATCGCGCCGCTGGGGCCTGCCGGTTCGGATCAGCGCACGGCTTTCGCTGCTGCGGTAGAAAATGTCACCACGGAGTTGGGCACGCCCACTCACGACGCCTACCTCACCGCGTTGGAGGAAAGCTTGCTCCCGTATGAGAGCACCGGGGACAAGTTCATGTTGTTGATCACCGATGGAGAGCCCACCCAAAAGCAGGGGTGTGAGGGGCTCATTGGGGATATGGAGTTGGAGACGGAAGGCGTTCCGGTCGATCCCATCATCGAATCGGTGGCCGGTGCGGCTTCCGAGAACATCCGAACCTTTGCGATCGGCTCTCCCGGCAGCGAAGACAGCAGATTGGGAGAGGACCTGCGTTATTGGCTTTCGGAAGCAGCGATGGAAGGTGGCACGGCTCAGGAGGGGTGCACGATCGAGGGGCCCAACTACTGCCATTTCGACATGTCGGAAGCGCCCGATTTCAGCGAGGCGCTCACCGAGGGCCTGAACGAGATTGCGACGCAGGTGGCCAAGACCTGTTCCTTCGTCCCTCCGGATCCGGGAGACGGAAAGACTTTGGATCCGGACTTGACGAGTGTGATCATCAACTGGACCGACGAATCTTCGGAGCTCGTATTGAGGGACGACGTGGGCGAGTGTTCGGAAGGTTGGACCTGGACGGAGGACGGGGAGATCGAACTGTGCGAAGCCACCTGCGAGACCCTGGAAACCGATGCGGGGGCGGAGGTGACCGTTTCGCTGGGATGTAATCCCACCGAGTTCGTTGTGAAGTAGTCGGACCTGGGTCGTGCGGGATGGCTAATATCGCCTGGTTTGGTGTGGCCTCAATGAGCGAGCGCGAAAGTCGATCGCTCAAAAACAAGCCACAACCAATGACCTCGAGCAGATTTCAGGCATTCGAGAGTCCTTGCGGGCCCTCACCCAAAAGTGGGGCCGCAAGGACTGCTCGAGAATCGGGCTCGGTCATTTAGCCAATATCGCGCGGCTCCAGTGGTAGGGGGAGCTGCCCTGGCGGTTGCAGTTCCGGTGGTGCGGGGAGCTGCCCTACTCTTTGGCTGTGCGTCCTTGCGGCGTGCGCTGTTGCTCCGGTTCGAAGGGAGGAACTCGGGTCAGTTGAACTGGCGCGCCTTCTTGATCAGATCGTAGGCGGCGTTGATTTCACGCGCTTGGTCTTCTGCGATTTGGCGCATGCCTTCGGGGATGCCTTTGGCGGCGAGTTTGTCCGGGTGGTTTTCGCTCATCAGCTTACGGTAGGCGCGTTTGATTTCCGCATCGCTGGCTTCCGGCGAGACTCCCAGTGCCGTATAGGCGTCCTCGAGCCGCTGCTGCGGAGCCTTGCCGTCTGGGGCCGCAGTACCGGCCGCCGCGGCGCGCAGGAGCGCTTCAAACTGGGCCACGTCCCTTTCCGAAAAGCCGAGTCGTCGCGCGATACGCACGAGCATCTCGTGCTCGGCAGGATGGACCTGGCCATCGGCAGCTACGGCAAAGAGCTGCACTTGAAGGAACAGTCGAAACAAAGTGCTACTGTTGCGCGCCGCCCGTGCGAATCGATCCACTTCTGCCTCGACGTCGAAATCCGGGGCCTTGCCACGATTGAACGCGGCCTTGGCCGCTTGTGTTTGTTCCTCGGACAATTGGAGCCGAACGAACAATTGCTCGGCGACCTGGATTTCGTCTCGTGTGACGACTCCGTCGGCTTTGCAGAGAGCCCCGGCCACGGCAAAGGTCGACTCGACGAATTGCGCCTGGACGGCGCGAAGTCCCTTGCGGAGGGCTGCGCGCAAGAGGCGACTCAGCAAGAAACCGGCGGCGGCCCCTAGGAGAAGACCGCGCAGTCCGTCAATCCAAAGTCCAACGAGAGCGAGGAGCAAAATCAGAAGCATGAGAGAAAGTGGTGTTTGGGGGAGAGGTGCCGAAGGCAGCGGTCAAAGGGAGCTTGCGATTCGAACCATGGCTCGGAAAGCGCGGGTGACAAACGCCGCTTACCGTATTGTGCGGTGCGGGTGAAACCCTCCGAGTCAGAGAGAATGGCGCGAGTTGCTCACCGGGGGCGCGTGGCGTGCACGAAACTCCGAAATCGTGCTGCGGAGTCCGGTGCGGAGATCGATCTGAGGCTCCCAATGTAAAAGGTGGCGAGCACGGCCGATGTCTGGACAACGCACTCGGGGGTCATCGTTCGGCAAAGGACGCGTTTCGATGACCGACGTGGAGCCCGTGAGCTCGAGAACCTGTTCGGCGAGTTCTCTGATGGTAAATTCTGCTGGATTTCCTAGATTCACCGGGCCGTCGACGCCCTGGGCCTGGCTGAGTCGAAGCAAACCCTCCACCAGGTCGTCGACGTAGCAAAATGCACGAGTTTGTGTTCCGTCTCCATGGATCGGAAGAGGCTTGTTGTTGAGCGCCTGAGCAATAAAATTACTCACGACGCGGCCGTCTCCCAGCGCCATCCGCGGGCCATAGGTGTTGAAGATCCTTGCGATGCGCACATCGACTCCCCACAGACGGTGAGCATCGCTAAGCAATGTTTCTGCGGCTCTTTTGCCCTCATCGTAGCAGGCGCGGTCCCCCGTTGGATTGACATTTCCCCAGTAGTCTTCCTTTTGCGGGTGGACCAACGGGTCTCCATAAACTTCGGAAGTCGAGGCATGGACGATGGAGCAGGAGCGCCCCCGCGCCATGTCCACGAGGTTTTTGGCACCCAGTACGCTGGTCGTAAAAGTGGCGTAGGGATCGCTTTGGTAGTGAAGCGGAGAGGCGGGACATGCGAGATTGAAGACGAGCTCGGCATAGACATGGAGTGGATCGCGGACATCCCCACACTGAAAATGGAAGTGGGGATCCCGTCCAGCATTGGAGAGGTTGCTGAGATCCCCGGTCATGAGGTTGTCGAGGCCCACCACCTCGTAGCCTTCAGCAAGCAGGCGATCGGCGAGATGCGAACCAAGAAAGCCAGCGGCGCCGGTAACCAGGGCTGTGCGTCGAGGTGTGCCGAGTCCCATGGCGCGATGCTAAACGAGCGCCGTCGAATGTCGAACACTCCTCCGAGCGACTTGCCGAGGCACGGGTCGGCAAGCGCTGGCAGTGCCGATTTCTAGGGGGCCTTCGACTCCTGGGAAGGCTTTTTTGCCTTGCCGTGGGCGTAGAGGCGTGCTTCGTGAATCGAAAAATAGTGGCCTGGAACTCCCTGCTCGATGGTCAGGCGGAGCCGATCGGCCCAGATGGGCTGGGGGAGGACCACTCGATAGATGAATTTCTTGGGAGAAAAAATCTGCTTTCGGTACAGACGGAGCCGAGGTCGAGTCACCACGGGTTTGAGGCGGGAGCCCTCGTGGGAAACAGAAAGCTCGAAGGCGGCGGGGACGTCCATGGGCCGCGGCGGATTGTGAATTTCCAACGCGACGAGCCTCCGGGGATGACTCAGTTTGAGCTCGAAGTATTGCCCCTTTTGCTGGGGGCGAAGGCTCGACCAGTAGCTGTCGTCCTTCCCATCGATGGCCCGGAAGGCGCTTTTTGTGTGGGGCCTGGCCAAAGGCTCCAGCTCGGTGGCGGGGACGAGCTGCGCTCCCTGGGGAAGCTGGGGCGTGTCCAACAAAGCGAGATTGGGATCCGCCTGGTCCAGCAAGGTAAAGACGTGGTGCGCTTCCTGCTCGAAAACACGACGGTAGTGTTGTGGCTGCGCGAGCAGCTGCTTGGG
Organism: uncultured Polyangiaceae bacterium; assembly: GCA_964440025.1. Classification (GTDB taxonomy): domain Bacteria; phylum Myxococcota_A; class Polyangia; order Polyangiales; family Polyangiaceae; genus NIC37A-2. The sequence goes on from CAYTRQ010000002.1 coordinate 30,641, forward strand.
CAGGTTGCGCCGGGAAGCGGGCAGGTCGTCGCCAAAAACGATGAGATGTCGAGTTCCCACCGAGAGCAGTGCGCGACGGGCTGCCTGGTTGGGAAGTCGTTTGAGTGATTGTTTCACCAATTCGGTGACAGGAGGCATCCAACTCGACTGGCCGTTGACGAAACGATGACGGTGATAGAGAGCCAAATAGTTGTGCAGTGCCATGCCCAGATCGCCGCGAAACACTCGCACGCCTGCGTTTTGGGGGTAGTTGGCGATGAGGTCCTCTCGAGGCAGCGAACGTGCGAAGCGATAGACGTCGGGAACGGCCTCACCGGCCCAGACTGGGGCGATGGGGTGGGGAAACGAACGCAATTCGAAGAGGGAGGCACCGAGCAGGACGAGCATGGCGAAGACGCGGGGTCCGCGCCTGGGCAATCGGGCGAGCAGCCATGCGCCTCCCATTCCAGCGAGCACGCAGGCGAGAAAGGTGGTCATCACGGCCTGCCGACTGACCTTTCGGATCCCGTTGAAGCCCGGAAAATAGGTGTGAAAGTAGTAGTAGATGCCGCGTACTGGTGAGTCGTTCCACTCGAGAGGAGAGAGGCCTAGAAATAGCGCGACGGCGAGCAAAAGCAGAGCCAAGTAGAGTCCCCGCTGACCTCGGAAAGGAGTGGGGCTACCCAGACGATGCATGACGGCAAGACCCAATGAAAGCACGAGGGCGCCGGCCAGCATGCTGTAAAAAATCAGGGTGCTTACGGCGGTGAGCAGAGTCACCAGTAGCCAGCCACTCGCGATGACGGTGGTTCGTTTCGAGCCGAAGGTTTTGACGGCGCGTCCGAGCGGAACGATCAGGGAAAGCAGTGCAAGAGTCAGGACCGTGAAGCCGGGGAAGGCGATCTCTTCGTGGGCACCGCGCTGCTGGGCCACGTGGTGCAGTCCGGTCAGTGTGTGGTTGGTCACGTGCACATTGCCGAAAAACTCCAATTTACCATCGTAGCTGGAGGCAAAGGAGAGGCTGCGCTCGAGATCGAAATCGTCGCGGACCTGGAAGTAGGGAAAGACCATCCCGAGCGCGATGGCTCCGGCGAGGGCACCACCTCCCGCAAACCACGCATAGAAGCGAGGCGGGGGGCGTCGCCGCATCAGGAGCACCAGTGTGGCCAGCCCCAGGAGCGGCACCAGGAACATCGCATAATAGAGGCAGGTGCCGATTTGCAGCAGATAGCAGATCCATAGGCCGGCAACGTCGCGCAAGCGCTGCTCTTCCACGGCTCGGTGAAGAAATAGGAAGCATGCGGGGATCCACTGAGTGGCAACGAGCTGAATGCGCCCCATTTCGAACAACACGTAGGGAGAGAAGGCGAAGGCCACGCCAGAGATCACTCCAGCCATCGCACTCCCCGAAAGTCGGCGAATGCCGACAGGGCCAAGGAGAGCAGTAGGGTGGCATTGTAAGCGAAAAGAGGGTTTTCGCTCAGGAGATAGAACGGCGCAAAGAGGAGTGAGAGCCCGAAATGGTTTTCGTTGAAGACAATCGTTTGGGGCAGTGGCGCAAAAAAGTAGTTATCGTAGAGAGAAAGAGGGGCTCGACCCAGGGCCGCGTCGACGCGTGCGCCCATGATCATTGCGTTGGTATAGGCGTCCCAATGATAGATGGCCTGGAGGACGTGATCGGCCATGTGCGGCGTGAGCGGCCAGGTCATCACGACGGCCACCAGGAGACAGCCGGTGGCTGCCGCAGCGTGAGGGAACCACGATTTCTTCAAGGAAAGCCGGACCATGGGGTCGAGCCCGTTTAGGGGGCCGAACTAGCGGAGGTCAAGTATCCAGCGCCAGAAACCCCTTCCATAAGGTCTTCGCGGATGAGCACGAGTTGTTGGTTCTTTCGGGTGTTGTTGTTTTTGTTCGCGTCGTGGCTTGGGAGCAGGAATGGCGCCTGGACCTTTCGAGGTTGTGAGATGTGCTCTAGGCTCCGGCGCGATGAACGAGTCAGTCGTGAAGGTTTCCGTGCTGATCCCTGCCTACAACGAAGCAGCGACCATCGAGAAAGTTCTGCGGGCCGTCCGGTCGGTGGTCGTGGCTGGCGCGGTTTTCGAGGTGATCGTAATCGATGATGGCTCCACTGATGGCACGGATTCGATCTGTCGCTCTCTCTCGGATCTGATCGATATCTACGAACGACAGAACAACCAAGGCAAGGGAGCGGCCCTCCGTACGGGCATTGCTCGCGCCTCGGGGGACATCATTCTCATCCAGGATGCCGACTTGGAGTACGATCCGAATGAATATTCGAAGCTCCTTGCGCCCATTATGTCGGGAAACGCCGATGTGGTCCTTGGCTCCAGGTTTGCCGGATCGGAAGCCCATCGGGTTGTCTATTTTTGGCATATGGTCGGCAACCGCTTTTTGACGCTTCTTTCCAACGTGATGACCGATCTCAACCTGACGGACATGGAATGTGGTTACAAGGTATTCCGCACCGATGTCCTCCGGAAGATTCAGCTGACGGAAAACAGCTTTGGTTTTGAGCCCGAGGTCGTGGCCAAGTTGGCCAAGCTAGGCTGCCGGATTTACGAGGTGGGAGTTTCCTATTATGGGCGCACCTACGCGGAGGGGAAAAAGATCGGAGTCAAGGACGGGTTTCGCGCTCTCTACGCAATAGCCAAGCACAATGTTGTTGGTTAGTTTCCCCTTGTGGGGTGCGAATTGGTGCCTCGGCAACGCACGGTTCGAGCGGTGTCGACGTGCTTCTCTGCCGGGGCGAGCTCGGCGTCGAAACGGCCGCCCCTCGCCCGGATAGCGGTACCCCTGGAAGATCGCGGTGACGGTCGAACTCGGAGATTGTCCGCCGTCGGAAGTCGAAGAGAAGAGGGTCGCATCGCTGGAAAATCGCGGCGAGGATCGAACGTTGACGTCGATTTCCCGTGCCCGGTCCAAAAATCATGGGAGCGCTACCAGGAAGCCTGCTAGTGCTGATTCGTGACTTTCCGAACGACTCTTCCTTCCGTTCTTCCCTCCTTGTCCTTTTCGATCATTTGTTTTTCGACCGTATCCTGTTCGTCGCCACCTGGCGGAGCCGAGGGCCAATCGGGTGGCGCTTCGGCGACTGGCGGGAACCGCACAGGAGCTGGGGCGAGCGGTGGCAGCTCTTCCGGTGGCCAATCGGCCACCGGAGGACAAGCAAGTGGCGGTTCGGGGGCAGGAGCAAGTGCTAGCGGAGGCGCTGCGGCCGGTGGCACTTCCAATCAGGGCCCTGGAGGCACCGCGGGTGGCGGTGAGAGCTCCACAGGCGGTCGGGCCGCAGGTGGTTCTGGCGGCAGTTCGACTGGCGGCTCTTCCGCGGGGGGCAGTTCGTCCAGCGGAGGGACCGGTCCCACCGCTGGGGGGTGCACCGTGGGCGCTGGCACCCATTCGGGAGAGGGCAACACCCAGGAGCGGTATTTGGATGCCGATGTGCAACGAGATGCTCAGAACTACACGGTGATCACCAACGGTTGGGGCCAGAATTGGGAAAGTCATGACCTCTCCTGGCTAGGAACCAAGCTGACGATCAACAGCTTCGAAGGCAGCCGCCAAAGCAACGGCGCTCCCGCCGGCTTTCCGGCAGTCTTCTGCGGCAGGTACTCGGACCAAACCTCTCAGGAATGTGGGCTCCCTGCGGCGCGCGATTCGGTCACCGCCCTTCCCACAGCTGCGAAATGGAGTCATCCCGAGGAAAACGGCGTATACAATGTTGCCTATGATGTGTGGATAGGTGATGCCTCTGGCGGGGGGTTTGGGAGTGGCCTGGAAAGCTATTTCATGGTGTGGCTCTACGATCCCGAGGAGGAGGGCCCTGCTGGATCGCTTCAGGAGGAAGGGGTGAGCGTAGAAGGTGTCCCCGGTGTCTGGAATATCGTTGCCGGCGAGGTGAACAACCTACCTATCGTCAACTACGTGCGCGCCGAGGGCGATGAGGTCCATGAGCTTGCCTTCGATATGATGAACTTCATCGACGACGCGGAGGCTCGCAATCTGGAGTTCCCCGGCAACGATATCCTGAGTGTCGCCCTCGGATTCGAGGTCTGGCAGGGTCCGGTCACCAATCTCAAGTTGGACGACTTCTGCGTGGAAGTGCAGTGACGTCAAAAGGCCGGAGGCAACCCCCCATCGGTTCTCGTGGGCCCGCTGCTGCAAAGCCAGCAGCGTTGCGGGGAGCCGCCGGCACTTGCGTCTCCTGACGCGCCCCATCTTCGCGCTCGACCGCGTTGGGACAACGGGCATTCCGGGGCTGGATCCGAGGGCGCGCTGAAGGTGGGCTCGACTTGCCCGAGACTCTTGGCATGGTGCGGGGACCTTGGACGGAACGGACTTGCAGGAGAAGGAGGCCTTGCCGGAGGTCATCGTGACGGAGCCTAGGTTGGTTCGTCGCGTGATCCAGCAGCATTTGCTCGGACGAGGGTACGTCGTCCCCGGATTCGTGCCTCATGCTCATTGCTACGGATTGCAGCGGTCTGAGCTGGAGACACTGGTTACGGAAGGGGAGCTCTCGCTTTCGTTGAGTTCTTCGAGCGAAGAAGTCATCTTGGTCAGTCGACCAGCGACCGAAAAGACGCCTTTCCGCGGGCAGGCTCTAGACACACAGCAGCGCCATCCGAGCGGGCTGGTTCGTCGCGCGGAACTTCATGGTTTGATCCACCTTCTTTTGGAGGCGAGGGCTCGCCGCGGTTTGTTCGATGGGGAAACGGTGCGCACCCGGATCGATCAGCTCGGTCGCACCGAGTTCGAAGAAATCAGAAGTACCTTGGAGCACGATGACCTTCTATTGCCGCCCGCAGGCGACCTTGAGGTTTACATCGAGTTCGCGGCTCTTTTTCTCGAGCTCTCACAATTCGCCCCTGATTTGCTGGTGACCACATTTCCCGGCTTGGAGGATCACGATGACGTCCTCGATGTACTCGCCCAAGACCTCGATCTGGACCAGCTTCTCGACCGTTCGCCCAAGTCGTCCTTTCCCTCCTCACGCCCTGCTCTTCCTCCGAGGGAAGCCGCAGAAGCCCGACCTGTTGTCACCGAGAAAGTAGGGATGCGTTTGCTGCGGCGGGCTCGTCGCGCCAGACAGCGAAAGGACGACGATCGGGCTTTACTCGCATGCGGCTTGGCAACGTTGTGTGAACAGCCCTCCACGAGGCAAAGGGCATCCCAGGAGTTGAGGCAGGATGCAGAACGGTTCGCTGCGCGTCTCGCTCGAGCACAGTGGAGCCCTCCCCAGGCGGTGAGCTGGATGGATGTGCTCGAGCGGCTCGCTCTGACGGCGGCACGACAGCCGCGCCCTTGGTCTGGCGCAGAGTCGGGAGTCTTGCGAGCCCTGCGCAAAGCAATCAATTCCTTCGAGACACCGGGATTCATCGTGGATGTTCCTTCGTGGATCTTGTCTTGGGGAAAGCGTCCAGCGCTGCGACGACGCGAGGCTGCTCATCTTCTCGCCGTGGCTCGCCACGTAGAAGTCGCCTATGAGCAGACCGAAGGCGTACGGTTGAAGAAGCAACACAGAATGGAGCTTCACGCCTTGCTTCGAACTGCGCGAGACGGGGCTCGCCAGCAGGTTCGTCTTACGCTCGGCCGGCGGGTGACCAACACGCTGAGACAAGTGGGCCTTCGCCCGCGCTCGGGACCGGAAATGCAAGCTCGCGATCATCTCGTCGAGGAGTTGCTCGATCGGGTCCTCGAGCGTGGCTTTTTGTCGCTGTCCCAGCTTCGAGACAGCATTTCCCAACATGAATTGAAGTTGCCCGATCTCTCACAGACCACGGATCTTCTACGTGGAGACCCCCTGCTCCTCGCCGACGAAGGGTTGAGCAGGCAGCTCGACGGGATTCACCGCCGCGGCGATGTCTATCTGCGTTGGTTGCAAAAGCTGAGCAGCCTTCCCTTCGGCACATCGTTGGGGCGCGTTCTGGCACTTTGGCTCCTTCTACCGGCCCTGGGAGCTTTCACCATCGTCGAGGGCTTTGTGCTGATTTTCGGGCCCGTGGCTCAGTGGTTGGGGGCCTCCGGCTGGCAGTTCAACTGGCCGGCCTTTGGCGTGACCGCCCTGGCGATCGTCGGCTTGTTGCATAGCGAGTGGCTGCGGATTGCTTTCCGTCTCCTTCTCGATGCCATGGGGTGGCTGCTGAGTCTTGTGTTTTTGAAGCTTCCTCGAGCCCTTCTGGGAGGGGTTTTCTTCCAGCGGCTGCTGAGGCACCCGAACTTCCGGGCCTTCGTCCGGATGTTGGCTGTGCCGGCAGGTTTGGCGTCGGTGACTTATTGGGCGACTCCTGTCGGAGCGGATGAGACGCTGCTTCGCTGGGGAGCCACCGTCTCGACCTTCGTCGTCGTGGCTTTCGTGATGGGCAGCCGCTTGGGCTACTGGCTCGAGGATTTCTATCTCGAAAACGTCGCACCGGCTTGGAGTACACTCAGTCGCCAATGGATCCCTTCCTTGTTGCGCGCCGTGGGCCGAACGTTTTCCGCGGCCATGGCGGCGCTGGAGGATGCCAGCCACCGGATCGGAGATGCTCTCCGGTTTCGGCAGTCCGCCTCCGTGTTGGGTGTGGTGTTTGCGGGTGGCGCCGGCCTGGTGTGGGCGGTGGTCGCCTATTTGGTTCGTCTTTATGTGACTCTCCTCGTCGAGCCAGAGGTCAACCCGCTCAAACACTTTCCGGTGGTCACTGTGGCGCATAAGCTCATGCTGCCCTTTCTCCCGGATCTCCTCGTTGCTCTCGAACGTCCCTTGGCGATCTTGGGGCCCATTCTGGGCGGAGCCATTGCCGGGGTGACGGTGTTTCTCTTGCCGAGCGTATTCGGGTTCTTGGCGTGGGAGCTCAAGGCCAACTATCGGCTCTATCGAGCGACTCGGGCGCGGTTCGTGGAGCCCACGCGCTTTGGACCGCACGGCGAGACTTGCCGCGAGCTCCTCGTCGAGGGGCTTCACTCGGGCACGATACCAAAGCTCTACGCGCGCCTGCGCCGCGCTGCCGAGCGGCAGGTCGAGCGGAGGGCGCGTTACGGTGGTGAGCCGTCACCGCTCGCCCGATCGAACGTCGGCCGATTTCACCGGAAGCTTCATGAAGTCGAGCGCTCGATCCGTCATCTTGTCGAGCGAGAGCTCCTGCCTCCCTTGCGCGCTGCCACCGGTTTTCCCTTTCCCGAGCTCGAGCTTCGACGCATCGACATCAGTTCGAACCGGCTGCGGATTCAACTCGCGCAAGAGCGCGAGCCGTCCGTGGCTCTTCTGGAACTGACCATCGAGCAGCTCGGGGGCCGTCTGGTGGCTTCGCTTTCGCGGAAAGCCCTCTTGGAGGAGCTGTCGAAGGAACAGCTCGTGATTTTCGAGAATGTTCTCGCTGTTTTCTACCACCGGGCTCAAATCGATTTGGTCCGTGAGCAGCTGGAAGAGGAGCTTCAGAGCCACCCGGCGCTCGAGGGGATCGGGGCAGCGTCGTGGGACTATGAAGTTCAGGAGCAGGGACTTGTCGTGCGACTCGAGGATGACGAACTTGAGTTCGTCTTCGATCTCGATACCTACTTCCGCAAGAAGCTCAAGCCGAAGGTCGTGCGCGCTCGGGCCAAGAAGAAGCTTGGCCAGCTCCCGCGACTCGATTCGAGTCGCATCCTCTACCAACAACAACGCGTTGCCTTTGAAGAATGGGAGCGGGCTTGGCATGCTGCGAGCGAGCCTGACGTGGAACTTCCGCGACTCCTGTTGGGGGCTCGTTTGCTGGGCCGGCCTGAATCACCGGGCCAACGGACGGCCTTGGATGCTGGCAACGGTCCCTGAGGGACAGCGGCGGAGGAGGCGCTGGGAGCTCAAGAGTGAGGAAAAGCTCAGTGAGAACGCCGGCTGTGGGCTCGAGCAGAAGAATTACCCTCTAGCTCCTGCTGGCACCATCGCTCCTGGCGTGCAGCGGCCAATCGCCGGGCCAGATCGGCGGATTCCGAAGGCGAATGAAGATTGAGACGAGCGAGCAGCTTGGGTTCTGCGTTGTTGAAGTAGGAGTCGATGGTGTCGCGCACCTGTTCGCACTCGATGCGACCTCGAATGAAGCGGTGAAGTTGATCCTTGAGCCACTGCTGAGCCTGGACGTGCTCCGCGACGCATGCCTCGTTTTCTTCGAGCGCTGCCAATAAGGTCGCTCGCTCGGCTTCGAGATGGGCGATGAGATCGCTTTCGAGCAGTTCGAGCCAAAGAGCGCGCCGAGCAGGGGAAGCTCGGAGGAGACGGAGGAGAAGGGCGGTGGTGCGCTCGTGCTGCCATTCGATGGCGCAGATCAAGCTATGACCAAGGTCCCCGAACGCGCGGGGACGGTGGGCATCCAAGCCTGGAGAAACACACCCTGACAACATAAGATACATGATGAGCAACAAATGTGCCGCTGTCCATAGATTGTTAGGGGAATTTTCGAGAAATGTGCAATGATTCTTCGCACGGGCAGTTCGCGGATCTCAGTATGTCATTCATTTGATTCGGTTGAGAGTGGCTCGCTTGCCACAAGATAGCCAAAAACTACTGCAAATAGGCATTGTGGGAGGGGTATTTTGAGAGAAAGAGAGATTGCTGAGACCTTGTCTTAGGTAGGACATTTGAATTCATCTATCTCTGATAACTGGAGCTCGGATGAGAGTGGTCACGAACGAATCATCGATAGTCCGATGGCCTCGTGCCTGCGAATTCGAGGAGCCCGGGCGAGGCAGAGTGCCACAGCAAAGAGTCAAGCGGGGCATTCGTGCACCATGAGTCCCGTTCGCTCCTGCCCCCGAGTTGGGAAGGCGAAAGGACTGCGCGCGCTCGCACGCGGTCACTGAGCTCGGACTCCGGGTCCCCAAATGGGGGAGCGAGCATGTGGGATAATGTCGCCCAATGGCCCGCCTTGACCCAGACAGCTCAGCCATCGACCGGCCATCGATGAGTCAATGGGATTCGCCTTGACCTGATTGCAGAATCGCGAAAAAGATGGTGCCCCAAAGTCGGACTGGGGTGAGCTTGCGATGCAGCCCCAGTGATTCAGCCCAAGGGGAGGAAGAGAGAATGAAGACCAAAGCTGCGGTGGCATTTGCCGCCGGCGAACCATTGCGCATTGAAGAGGTGGATCTCGAGGGACCTCGTTCGGGAGAGGTCCTCGTCGAGCTCAAGGCCACAGGGATCTGTCATACCGATGAGTTCACGCGCAGCGGCGCCGATCCGGAAGGAGCCTTTCCTGCCATTTTGGGTCATGAAGGGGCCGGTGTCGTGGTGGATGTTGGACCGGGGGTCGCCAGCCTCAAGAAAGGCGACCACGTGATCCCTCTCTACACTCCCGAGTGCCGGGAGTGTGAGTTGTGCCTCAATCCGAAGACCAATCTCTGTCAGGCCATCAGGACCACTCAAGGGAAGGGGGTCATGCCCGACGGGACCTCACGTTTCTCCATTGGGGGCGAGTCGATTCGCCACTACATGGGGACGTCCACCTTTGCGCAACATACCGTCCTGCCCGAGATCGCGCTGGCCAAGGTGAGACAAGACGCCCCCTTCGATAAGATTTGCTACATTGGCTGTGGGGTGACGACGGGGATCGGCGCTGTGATCAACACGGCCCAAGTCGAGCCCGGCTCCAACGTCGTTGTCTTCGGGTTAGGG
>CAYTRQ010000003.1:0-11886 GCA_964440025.1 uncultured Polyangiaceae bacterium
TGGGAAGGATTGCGGGACAGAAGACGCTTCTGTTGTCCGTGAGTCCTGAGCAAGAAAAAGAGGTGCTCGAGGCACGAACGCTCTCTCCCCAAGGTCAGCTGCTTTCGGGGCCCCATCAGTTGCGGAGCTCCGAAGGGCAGATCGTCTGGGTCGAGAGCTATGAGGTGGAACAAGGAGCTGCCGTGGTCTGGGCCGAGCAACTGGGGGGAGAGGTTCGACTCGAGTGGGCGACTCTGTCCGAGCAAGGAGTGCTCGAACCCGCGCGCGAGCTACTCAGCGGTGCGCGGGCCTGGCAACTCCGGCCCCGGCCGGGGGGGGCCTGGCTGGCAACGGTAGAACGGAGCAGCGGCGATTGGTCGGTCCAAGTTCGGCGCCTGGGAGACAACAAGGACGGGCTCTCCGAGCCTGCCACCGTGGTGGCGCAGGACATCGAGGGAGGGCTCGATCTCGACTTGGTCGCTCGCTCGAACCAAGCGGTCATTGCGCTGGGTGATCGCAGTGGAGAAACAGCTCGCATTCACACTGCAGTCATTGCCGAGGATGGTTCGGTGGTCGAAAAATGGGCTCCGATGACGCCACCTCGCGGTGATCAAACTCTGGTTCGTCTTCTTCATTCTCAAGACGAAGTCTTTGCTGTTTGGGAGGAGCCTCAGCATACGCGAACTGGCATGCGCGAACTTTTCAGCGCTCGCCTCGGGAGCCAAGGTCGTGCTTCCGTGCCGAGCGGACGATTGCCCATCTTCGGAGACGATCCGTTGCTTCCGTTGCTTGCCGCGAAGAGGGAGCAGATCGTTGCTGTGACGAAGGCACCCAGTTGCGAGAACGAACCGGAATGCAAAAAGCTTGGCTACTTTCTCACCCCAGTGCTCAAGAATCGGGAGGCTGCGCCGGCCTTCGAGCTGTTTTTGCCCGGAGTGCGCGCAAAACGTCCTGCTATGGTGTGGGATCTGACTTGTGATGAGGCTCGATGTTTCGTCCTCATGGCTGGAGCCGGGCAAACACCACCGGTGCTCTTGGCCGAAGTGGGGCGAATCCTGGAAGGGGAGGCGTCGAGACAGCTGCACTCGGTGACCGGGAGCCCCCAACTCATCGAACAGCATCACGTCAGCGAGATCCCCGAATTGGTCGAGCTGGTGGGCCAGCGGGTCTCTCGGCAGGCGAGAATTGAGTCGCAGCAGTTGTTGGCTTGGTTAAGCTATTTCGATCCCTCGGCTCCTTACGAGCGGCCCAGTCGCCCCGCACCGGATGGACGCATGGCTCCCGTTCGCGCTCGACTCCAGACCCAGCTCGTCGAGTTGGGAGCGGGCCGGCAGCAAGTGGCCGAGGAGACGGTCATCTCCTATCGCGCGCGCAGTCTTGGGGGGGTGTCATTGACCGATCCTCTAGGATCGGCGCGTCTCTTGGCTTGGGCTGCGGTGGATGGAAACGAGCCGCAGCTGTTTGCGACCCTAGTCGATGCGCGGGGGAAGAAGCTGTCCCAGCGGATGCTCACCAGCGCTCGAGGAGAAGTGACCGACGCTGTCGCGAAGGTGCTCGACGATGGATATTTCGTGGCTTGGGTGGACGGTCGGGGTCAAACCCCGCAGATCTATGCGACCGTTTTGGATAGAAATCTGCGGATGCGCGACAAGGAACGGGCGATCACCGCCGAAGCGGGCGATCCCACTGGGCTGGGCCTTTTGAAGAAAAGTGGGGGGATTCGCATTGCCTTCAGCGACGTGAAAAAGGCCGGGGAGAGAGGTGCTGAGATCTTCATGGTCGATGTGGATCCGGAGGCAATCGGTCCCGCGCCACCCATCGTCGTTTCGGACACGGAGGCCCATTCCCACTCGCCGCGATTCATCACTGGGCAAGCCACTGAGGACGTTCACCTCTTGGCGTGGCTCGAGGAGCGTTACAAAAAGGGCCCCCGGCCGAAGGGGAGCCTGTCGATCGCACGGGTCGATGCGGGGGGGCGGCTTCAGGATGAGCCGCTGCTCGTGGAGTTTCCAGGATCGGCACGCGGCTTTTCCGGATTTTGCCGGGAGACGAGCTGCCATATCGCGATTTGTGTGGCGACGGCGGCCGGTGTCGAGCTTTGGGGGCTCTCGTTGAGTGAGGCGGTGCTAGAAGGGGAAGAGGAGGCACGCCCCGTCTTTCTGACTCGGATGGAAGGCCGAGCAGCTCAAACGGCGCCTCCGTTGGTCCTTGGTCAGCAGGTGTATTTTCAGAGCCAGGATGCCTTGGGCAAGTGGCAACTGCAGCGGCTCCTCATCGAGTGGTGAGGCGTGACGGACGCCGTGCGCGGAGCAGCTGGATTCGATGCGTATTATCGTCGGATGTTCGGGGAACGTTGGCCCGGGCTCAAGGAGGCGCTGTTGGCAGGAGAGCCGAGCCGCACAGGAACGGTCGTTCGTGAGAACGTCTTTGCTGATCCAGGGGCGAGAGAGGCTGTCTTTGGAGAAGCGGCTGAAGTGGGGCTCGAGCGTTGTTGGGAGTTTCGGTATGGCCGAGATCGGATCGCCTTCGATTGCCAGGGGCTGCGAGTGGGCTACGTGATGGATCGAGCGTCGGTCCTGGCGGCTCGAGCGCTGCCCCTTGCGGGGGCCACCGACGTGCTCGACCTCTGTGCAGCTCCCGGCGGAAAAGCCCTGATTTTGGCGGAACGACTCGGAAGTGACGCCAGGCTGGTGCTCAATGACCGATCGGCGGCGCGTCGCTCGCGACTGAGTCAGGTTCTGCGTGACTATCTCCCCCGAGACGTCCGTGAGAGGTGCGCCGTGATCGGGAGGGATGGGCGAAGATTGGGGCTCCACTACGAAGGAGCGTTCGACGCCGTGCTGCTGGACGCCCCGTGTTCTTCCGAACAGCATGTGCTCGGCAGTCCGCAAGCCCTCAAAAATTGGTCTTCGCAGCGGATCAAGAGGCTGAGTCGCGATCAGTATGCGCTTCTCACTTCCGCACTGCTCTGCCTCCGCCCAGGAGGAAAAGTGCTCTATTCCACATGTGCTCTGGCCACCGACGAAAACGATGGGGTCATCGAGCGTCTGCTCACACGAGGCAGGCACCCCGCCGAGGTTCAGCCGCTGAGCGCGATCTGGGGGGAGCGCACTCGGTTCGGGTGGCAACTCCTTCCCGACCGTGACAGGTGCGGACCGATCTATTTTTGTCTTCTGCGCAAGGTCCAGACCGGAGGTGCGGTTTGACGAACAAAACTCCAGGCCGTGATGGTGCTCGCTCGATGCAAGAGGCTTCTCCTGCGGCGCCCCCGGCTCGAAAAAAGGCCGAGAAGCTCAAAAGAGACTTCTATGCGCGTGAGGCGGTGACCGTCGCACGAGAACTGCTCGGAATGCATTTGGTCTGTATGGTGACGACGGGCTCCGGGCGGACCAAGAAGGTCGGGCGGATCGTCGAAACCGAAGCCTACCAGGGGCCAGAAGATCTCGCCGCCCATTCTGCTCGCGGCCGTCGAACTGCGCGAACGGAAACGATGTTCGGTCCCGCCGGGCACGTTTACGTTTATCTCATTTATGGGATGCATCATTGCTTCAACGTTGTGACCGCGAGTCGAGAGATCCCCCACGCAGTGCTCGTGCGAGCGCTGGAGCCCGTGAGGGGGATCGAAGAACGGACCCAGGGTCCTGGCTTGCTCTGTCGTGCTCTGGGGCTGACCCGAAAGGACAACGGGCACGATTTGACCGGAGCCCGCATCTGGATCGAACGACCCGCCACGACGCGACCGGTCGTGGTGCAGACCGCGCCGCGGATCGGTGTGGACTACAGCGGCCCGTGGGCCCAAAAGCCTTGGAGGTTTTTGGATCGGAGCTCCGCTTATCTCTCCCGTCCGGCGCCAGGCTCCGGCAAAAGAAGTGCGGTCGACCGAAAGCCGTGATTCTCGAGGAACCGTTGCAAGACCGGATCGTCTTTCGACAGCGGGCGCAGGAACGTTCCGAGAAAGCGCCTCTCCCAGTAGCCTTCCTCCCCAAAGCTCGTGAAACGGTATTCCATGAGTCGAGCGCGGATGTACCGGGGCGGTTGATGGGGAAATGGATTGTGCTCGACCAAGGAGAGAGCCGTGGGGTTGCCGTCGAGCAATTGGGCAACCAAGTGCACCAGCCAAGCTTCCGTTTCGGGCGTCCCGGAGGGAGCAAACCAGAACTGCCAGCCCAGGCGATAGTGGTATGGTGTTGCAAGGCAGGGCGCTCGTGTGATCGCTCCCGGCTTGCAAGGAAATTCGTATGCTTTCCAGACGGCGTCGGGGCCCGGTCGATCCCTCGTCCCTTCGACGATGATCTCTCTGCGCTTGCGCCCGATGCTCCCAAACGCGCCGTAGCTGTTGACGAGATGAAGCGGCGTAAAGGAAGCGTTCATTCGTTGGTGTGGCCCGAGCAGATTACTCACGGGATTGAGACTGAGGGCGGTCACGAGGATGACGTAACCATAGGTGACCACCCGCCTGGGCGACCATGAGGACGCTCGAGCTTTCGCTGGTCTCCACGAAGAAAGCGAACCGGCCCACGAGGGAACGAGTCGTTGGGGCATGAGCTTCTCCCAACGACTTTTCAGCCATCGTTCGACCTTGGGTGCGCGGACCTTTTTTCTGCAGTGAGCGAAAAACTCATCGTCGAAGCAACCGAGCGCGATGGCGATGGTGAGCCAATTGAGAAAGGACAAATTGCCACTGAGGATGAGAAACACCTGAAACAGGATAATCAGTAGCCCAGCGGCCCAGCGGGCCCGCCGCGGGCCGAAAACGAAGAAGGGCACGACGAGCTCGACGAAATGGTTGAAGAGCACCCCCGCCTGATGGAACCAGGAGGGCGCTTGATGCAGAAGCCAGCTGACGGGGTGGGGACTGGGTTGAGTTTCGTAGTGGAACTCCAGGCAGGTCAGGTCGGTCCAACAAGGATCTCCTCGGAGTTTGATGAGGCCCGCTCCAAACATGAGCCTGAAGAGCACCCAGCGGAGTAAAACGAAGAGCACTGCGGGCGGATGGAGCAGCTTCTCGGTGCGGCAAGCGGGTCGAGCTGGGGCCAGGAAGACGGCCAACATGCCGGTTTCCAGCAGGAGAAGCTCCCAGCCGTAGCCATAAAACACCTGTCCCACATGGAAGAACGACAGCTCGAGGAGCCACAGGACAAAAAAGAGAGCGTTGCAGCCCAGGCCGAGCATGGCCAGGACCGAGAGAACAACTCCCAAAGCGCTGAGTGAGCTCAACAAAAAATCGCTATGATCGATCCAAAAGAGAGTGGGCCGGGCCAGGTAGGGGGACGTGTCGGTCGAAAAGGCGCGGTAGGACTCGAGGAAGACATCCACCGGGAGCAGTCCGTCGCTGCCCACCAGCGGTAGGACTTGGTGGTGCAAGGAGAGGAACGCGACGAAGTAGATGAAACCGAGTGCTCGCAAGAACAGCGCACGGGTCAGCAGGTATTCGGTACGTGGAAAAAAGGCACGTACGGTATGAGCTATCTCGGTTTCCTCTCCTTGTCGTGACATGCCGAGGGGGTTCGTGGCTCGAGGAAGGGTGACGAAAGAAGGCTTTCGCTTTCTGAAGATGACCGTACCAGGCTCCGGCTCAGCGAGCTTGGTGTGAAGAGGGCTGTCTTTCGCGTGTTTTATCGACCTCAAGCGCCCGAAAGCCAGAAAAGAACGGCCAGGATAGATGTGGGTCTGTGGAAAGCCTTCGCCGCCTCAGCTCAGGAGGGCTTTGAAGAGCGAAAGGCTGCTCCATGTCATTGAAAGCCCGATAAGCGCTCTTCGTGCCTTCCTTTTCCTGCTCCCTTGCTTTCAGGAAGATCGGGGAATGAAAAGCTTTGCAGCGATTCGCATCTTCATCTGGGCTCTTCCTGGTGTTTCGATGTTGGCCGTTTCCTGTGGCAACAGTGCCCCGCAGCAGGACCGCCCTGCAGACGGAACCACCGGTGCGGTTTGTGAAATAGCGGATGATTGCTTCCCCCTGGTGGAGGAGGGAGAGCTCAAGGGAGAGGCTCAGTGTCTCGACCGTGTGGAGGACGGTTATTGCACCCATTCTTGTACGGCGGATTCAGATTGCTGTGCTGTGGAAGGGGAGTGTGAGGAAGATCTGAACCAAGTTTGCGGCCCATTCGAATCGACCGGACAGATGCTTTGCTTTCTTTCTTGTGAGCGGGAGGATATCGAGCGGGCACAGCAAAATTGGGAGGACCCCCCCGAAGGCGAATCGGACTTCTGCCACCGTAGCGCAGGTTATGATTTCATCTGTAGATCCACGGGAGGAGGTGCTAGTAATCGCAAAGTCTGTGTCCCAGGTTGCGGGGTTGGGGCCGCCTGCACAGGGGATGACGAGTGCTCTGGCGAGCTCGTGTGTGAGGACACCATCGACGGTGGCTACTGCACGCAGACTGGCTGCACCGCCGATGACGACTGCCCCCCGGGGAGCGTTTGCGCAGTAGAAGATGGGGTCAACCTTTGCCTGCGTGATTGCACCGAAGAGGCCGAATGTGCCTCTTGCCGCGGACAGGAGGCTGCTCTGCGTTGTGCGAACGATGCGACCTTGGTGGAGCAGACGGGGACTTCCGTGTGTCGGCCGTGAGCCAGGCTAAACGACCGAGCACGATTGTCGAGCAGTCCTTGCGACCCCACTTTTGGGTGGGGCCCGCAAGCACTTTCGAAAGCCAGAAACCTGCTCGAGGTCATTGTTTGTGGCTTGTTTTTGAGCGATCGACTTTCGCGTTCGCTCATTTAGCAAGGGGCCTCGAGGATTTCCCGCCACACTTCCATGCCGGCGGTCAGTGAAAGCCGCTGTCGCCTTTCGAGCACCCGGGCCCGCATTTGTTGAAGCCTCCTGCCCTTATGGTCGAGGAGGTCTTGCCATGCGTCGGCGACGGCTCGGGCGTCCCCGAGAGGGACGATCCTTCCCGTGACTCCATCTTCGACCCAGTCGCTCATCGTCCCAACGTCCGTGATGACGGGAACCAGGCCGGTAGCCATCGCTTCCATCAGGGCAAAGGGGACCCCCTCCCATTCAGAGGCCAGGGAAAAGATCCTTGCCCCAGTCAGCAAGGTTTCGACATCGTCGCGGTATTGGAGAAGCTTGACGTCTTCTTGCAGACCGCTGCTTTCGATCTGTGCGAGCAAGCGCGGCTTTTCCGGTCCTCGGCCCAAAATTCCCACCTTGATGGGACGCCCTCTTTCCTTGAGCAGACGTGCGGCTTCAATCAAAATGTCCATGCGTTTTCGTTCGATGAGCTGCCCGACGGACAAGACATCGAACTGGCCGGGAGCTTCCGTGGGACGAAAGCGGTCGAGATCGACCGAGTGCGGTAGAATTCGAATGCGATGAGAGTCCACGCCAAGTGCCGCGAGACGGTGTTGCATTTTGGCGCCCGTGACGGTCAGCGCATCACTGCGGCGCAGAGCAGAAAGAAACGGCCCTCCCCACCATGACTGCACCTGCAGAAAGTCCTTCCCGATCAGACTGAGACAAGTCGGCACGCCGCGTCGTTGGGCCGCGGTTTGGGCGATGGAGCCCCACGGAACCGGGTTGAAGCCGAGCACCCAGTCGACTCTTCTTTCTTGGAGGATGGAATCCACCGACAAAGCCATCTGCAGGGCGCTCTGCGGCAAGGACCCGACACCGAACGCCACGTTTTCCACCTTGCTGAGGCGCTCGGGAATGGGGGCATGTCGCACGACGATGATTCTTTCGACACACTCGAGACGTTCCAAGAGCTCGAGGTGTCGTTCTAGCTGGTTCTTGTGCAGTTTGGCGGCACAGAGGACGGTGAGCGCGCGTCGGCCTCCCATGACTATCTCGATGCCTCCCCCACCGATGAACTCGAGTCGACCACTCGATCGACGTAATCGATCATCCAATCGGTTGTGTTGACCTTTTCTGCCAAAAGCCGGTCGCGACGTTGATTCATGTCCCGGGACAGATCGACATGGGAGAGCAATTCACGGATCTTCCGCAGAGCCTCCGGTGCGTGCTTGCGCTGGTAGTTCCACACGAGCTGATAGCGTGTTTGCTGCTCGTCGGTGTAGCCCCGCCCGGTATCTGCAATATAGAAGGCGGGCACTCCCAGCACCGCCGCCTCACTAGCCATGGTCGCGCTCTCGCCGATGAGCATTTTGGAAAAGGCAAGGATGTGGTGCATGTTCTCTGGCGGTGCAGAAAACCGAAGGGACTCCAGATCGGATGGTAACGGCCCTTCGCTGCTGATCAGGACCCGCCCTCGCTGGGACAGCTCGTCGACGAGGGCTCGCTTGAAGGGGAGATCGAAGCCCGCTTCCCCCAGGTCATGGGAGGCGCGCCAGGAGACGAAGCGCACGATGAAGTAGGGCTCGTGCGGAGAGATGCCGCTGGCCTCGACGACTCGGGGATCGGGAGTAAATGTCGTTGGGTGAAGGTAGGCGAGCTCGTGATAGCTGGGATAGGTCACGTGGCGACCCGCGACCTCGTCTTTGTAGCAATCGGGCGTGCAGACGGAATGAGCTAGGGGATAGACGAAGGCATTGGTCAGCCGGGCGTTTTCCGTATCATAGAAGACGATGGCCGGCTTCTGAAGCAAACGGCCGACCTGGACGATGGTCACGCCCATGATCCCAACCAATACGTCGGGCTTGAAATGGAGCGCGCGCTTAAGCATGCGCACGTCGCGTTGCAACATCTCGACGAAAAGCCCGAGCCTTCCTCCGCGGAGGGTGCTGATCGATTCATGCTCGATTCCGTAGGCGTCGAGCAGTTGCAGAGCGACGTCTTTGTCTCGGGCGAGCACGAGGACCTCGTCTCCGCGCCTTTGCCAGTGGGCGATCGAGGCGCGGAAAAAATGCACGTGCGCTGGGTGAAGGATCTCAACGAGCACGCGCATGAGTGCCGAGTTTGTCAGCCCCGCGCCGACTGTAAAGCCGCTTGAATCCGTCTACTTCTTCTCCGGCTTGGGAGCGAACACGGCGTTTTCGATCACGAAGTCGCCATCGGGGACTTCGGGGAGATCTTCCTCCGGGATCACGCTGGTTGCCATGGTGCGGTGGCTTTCGACGCGTGCAGCAGCCAAAGCACTTTTCATGATGGGCTCGGCTTGGTCGAGCGTTGGCTGAGTGGCTACGATCGTCAGGCTTTCCACGACGCGTCCCGCGGAAACCTTGGCTTCGGCTTTGGCTCGATTGATGGCCGTGAGGAGATCGACTGCAAGTTCGAAGCTCGTGGTATGCGTCGGAGCGGCGATGCCCTCGAATTCTTTCTCGGATGGCCATGGGGCCTTGTGAATGCTTGGGTGGCCGGTTTCTTCGGCAAAAACCCAGGACCAGATCTCTTCGGTGATGTAGGGCAATACGGGCGCAAATAAACGCAGGAGTACGCTGAGCCCCAATCGGAGCGTTGCAATCGCGCTCGTTCGTTCCGCTTCGCTCGGTGCGTCTTTGGTGTCGTCGTTCTTCCAGGCACGGGGTTTGGCTAACTCGAGGAACGTATCGGTGAAGTGGGTCCAGAAGAAGGACTCCGTGTCCTGCAGCGCCTGAGCGAAGTTGAACTCGTCGTGAGCGGCTGTGGCTTTGTGAACCAACTCTTTGAGCTCCTGGGCGAAGGCTCGATCGAGCTCTTCGCTGATGGGTCCTTCTTGTCCTTCGTGACTGAGCACGAATTTGGCGGCGTTGAAGAGCTTGGTGGTCAGTCGTCGGCCGACCTTGAACACCTGGGGATCGAAGGCCGTGTCGGCACCGAGTCGCGCGCTAGCTGCCCAGTAGCGCACTCCGTCGACACCGTGCTCATCGAACAGATGCATGGGCGTGATCACGTTGCCCTGGCTTTTGGACATTTTTTTGCGATCGGGATCGAGGATCCAGCCGCTGATGACCACGTGATGCCAAGGGATGCTGTCTTCGTGCAGGAGGGCTTTGGCGATCGTGT
Organism: uncultured Polyangiaceae bacterium; assembly: GCA_964440025.1. GTDB lineage: Bacteria > Myxococcota_A > Polyangia > Polyangiales > Polyangiaceae > NIC37A-2. Next base: position 9,866 of record CAYTRQ010000003.1, read on the forward strand.
AAAAGGCCCATGTGCGGATGATTTCGTGACTTTGAGGCCTGATGTCCGCAGGGAAGAGTTTTTGGTGGCGATGACCGTCGAGCCCCCAATGAGATCCGATTTGTGGGGTGAGTGAGCTCGTGAACCAGGTGTCGAAGATATCCGGCTCACCGATGAAGCCGCCCGGCTTGCCGCGTTGCTCTTCGGAGAAGCCGGGGGGAGCGTCTGCCATGGGATCGACGGGCAGCTGCTCAGCCGGCGGCAGGATGGGGTGGCCCCAATCCTCGGTTCCGTCGTCTTTGAGGGGGAACCAGACGGGGATGGGCACGCCGAAGTAGCGCTGACGGGAGACGCACCAGTCGAGCCCGAGGTTTTCCGTCCAATCTCGCAAGCGAGCGAACATGAAATCGGGGTGCCAATGAATGGTGGAGCCCTTTTCGAGCAAAGAGTCCTTTTTGTCCATGAGCCGAACGAACCACTGCCGAGTGGAAAGGAACTCCAAGGGGCGATCTCCCCTTTCGAAGTATTTGACGGCTTGTTCCACCGGCGTGGGCTCGCTCTGCAAGGGGGCGCCGCGCCCTGTCGCGCTGCCCGCTTCTTCTCGAAGCAGCTCTACGATCTTGGTGCGGGCTTGATTGACGGTCTTTCCGGCGAGTTGGGCGTAGTAGTGATTGGCAGCTTCGGCATCTTTGGACTCGAAGTTTTCGGAGCCAAAAGTAATGTTTTCGAGACGTCCGCTGCGGCCTACGATTTGGCGCAGGGCCAGTCCTTCGCTGCGCCACCAAGACACGTCTGTTTGATCGCCGAAGGTGCAGACCATCAAAATCCCTGTCCCCTTTTCTGGATCTGCCAGCTCACTGGGGAAAATGGGAACAGGCGCCTGAAACAATGGGGTGACCGCGCGTCGACCGAACAGATGTTTGAACCGGGCGTCCTCGGGATGAGCCGTGACGCCGACGCAGGCGGGGAGCAGTTCGGGACGTGTCGTGGCGATGACCAAGCGTTCGTCGCGGTCCTCCACCCCGAATTCGATGTGGTGAAAGTGGCCTTGTTTCGGCCGGTCCTGCACTTCCGCTTGGGCGACGGCGGTCTGAAAGTCGACGTCCCACATGGTCGGGGCAAACGACTGATAGGCGTGGCCCTTGGCGAAGAGATCCAGAAAGGACAGCTGCGCCTGTTTTCTGCAGCGGTCGTCGATGGTGGCGTAGCTTTGGCGCCAGTCCACCGAAAGGCCCAAACGGGTGAATAGTTCCTCGAAGGCCTTCTCATCGACGCTGGTCAGCTCATGGCAGAGCTCGATGAAGTTCTTGCGGCTCAGCAGTTGGGGGCGGTCCTTTTTCTGCTTGGCGGAAGCTGCCTGAAGCTTCAAGTCGGGAATATACTTCTCGGTGGGCTCGCAGCGGACGTGGAAGTAGTTCTGCACGCGTCGTTCGGTGGGAAGTCCGTTGTCGTCCCAGCCCATCGGATAGAAGATGTTTTTCCCGCGCATGCGCTGGTAGCGCACGATGATGTCTGTGTGAGTGTAGGAAAAAACGTGGCCCACGTGCAAAGAACCGGACACGGTGGGTGGCGGTGTGTCGACGACGAAGGTCTCCTCGCGGCCGCGTGAATCGTCCCAATGATAGATGCCGGCTCGTTGCCAGGTGGAGTTCCAGCGCTTCTCGGCCTCCTGGCTGTCGAAGTGTTTGGGGAGCTTTTGGGGGTCGACGGTGGGAAAACGCTTGGACTGGTTCATCGGTTGCCGCTGGGGAAAGCTGCCTCATCGGTCGAGTTTCCCCGGAGTCTGGTTTGAGCAGTTCCGGGGACGAATCGGAGGCCGTCACTTTTCGCGAAGATCGGCCGGGAGGGCAAGGCAACGGCAGGGGCTGGCTGGTGTTTCCTGGTCGTGCACGCGACTGCAGGGGGCGCCCGAACGGCTGCTTGAGCCGGCGGGGGGCCTTTTGGAGGGTTCGGGCCGCGGCGGAGGCGCTCGTTTTTTGCCAGCGGGTTTTTGGCGGCGACCGGGGATAGTTGGGCCGGTCCCGATCGAGCTCGATGGCGGC
>CAYTRQ010000003.1:11896-34908 GCA_964440025.1 uncultured Polyangiaceae bacterium
ACCACCCAAGATATAGCACATACGGTACCATCGCCTCCACCCCCAGCACGATGGGCGTTACGCCTGCCGCCAGCACCGGCCGCATGTGCCTGTTCAGCGGCATCGTCGAGCTCGATGGCGGCAAGGCGAGGACTACTTGCCTTGCAGGCGCAGGCGCTTGAGCACGTCGGGGTGCAGGAGGGCGAGGACCGTGACGACCTCGAGCCGTCCCACCCACATCCCGAGGCTGAGCACGATTTTGCTGGCGTCGTCGAAGGAAGCGTAGCTGCCCATGGGTCCCGCACTTCCGAAAGCCGGTCCGATGTTGCCGAAACAGGCGAGCGCCGCGCTAAATCCCAAGATGAGCTCGTGACCCAGGAGGACCATGGTGATGCCGAGCAAGAAGTGACCGACCAAAAAGAGCACGACGAGCATGAAGACCGAGCGAACGATTTCGTCGCTGACGGGCGCTCCCTTGTAACGGAGGAGAATCACGGCCCGGGGGTGCAGAACCCGGCGGATCTCGCGCGCCACGTGTTTGAGCATGAGCAGCCACCGGATCGCCTTGGGTCCCCCACAGGCGGACGCTGCGCAGCCGCCGAACACCATGGCCATGATCAGGACACTTCGCGCATTGTCGCTCCAAAGGTTGTAGTCGACGCTGGCAAACCCGGTGCTCGAGATGAGGCTCGTGATTTGAAACAGCGCCGTGCGCAGATGAGTGAGCTCCGGGGTCAAGCCCCCAATGACAAGAGTGACGGTCAGCGTGGTGACCAGGATCACGAGCCCATAGAGGAGGAACTCACCATCGCGAAAGAATCCGAGAGGACGGCCGGTGAAGACTTTGTATTGGAGGGTGAAGCTCGTGCCGCTGAGCAGCATGAAGATGCACAGGATCCATTCGATCTGTGCATTTTGATAGCCGGCAATGGAGGCCGGATGGGGAGAGAAGCCTCCCGCCGAGAGCGTCGTCAAGGCGTGGACGATCGCTTCATAGCCCGTCATGCCTGCGCCATAGAGAAGCACGGCGAGAATGACGGTGAGCGCCGTATAGAGGATCCAGAGTCGTCGGGCGCTGAGTTGAGCGGACGGGCTGATCGCTTCCGAAGGAGCGCGGGACGCTTCGGCAAAAAAGAGCTGTCGTCCTGCGATGCCCAGGCGAGGCAGAATCACCACGAACAGGGCGATGACGCCCAGGCCGCCGAACCATTGAGTCATGGCACGCCACAGGAAAAAGGCCCGGCCGTGGCTCTCGAAGTCGCTGAGGATGGTCGCTCCCGTCGTGGTAAAGCCGGACATCGACTCGAAGAAGGCATCGACCAAGGTCAGTCCGCTGAAGGCATAAGGGAGCGCGCCGACCAAGGCGATGGCGAGCCAGGTCCCTGCCACGACGGCCAGGGCCTCGGGACGTTGCACGGCGCCTTCCGGAGTTGGTGCACGGCGAGCGGCCGCACCGAGGACCTGGGTGAGAAACAGCGGGCCCGCGAAGTAGGCGAACTCCTCCCAGTCCTGATCCCAGAGTGCTTGAATGGTGGGGGGAAGAAAGGCGATGGAAAACAGTCGGATCAGTTGTCCGATGGTGCCAAGGACGAGGAGGATGCGCATGGGATGCTCTCTCCGGAGGTCAGGCCTCTTCCGCTCGGGGCGACTCGAAATATTCACGGACGAGCTCTTCGTCCGATCGGTCACAGAAGACGTAGAGATGATCGCCTGCGCGGAGCTCGTCTTGCCCGCTGGGAACGATCCGGGTTCCGCCTCGCAGGATAGCCCCGACGACAGCGTAGGCGGGTGGCTTGGCGTCCGCCAAACGCAGCGGCGGCGTGTCCTTGTCGACTTCGATTTCCATCACACAGGCGGCACCGTGCTCGAGCTCGGCTTCGATCTCCGACTCGTGCCGATCAATGGAACCGATAATGGTGCGCAGCGCGGCGCCTCGTGCCGAACGAACCACGTCGACACCGACTTTTTCGAAGAGCTTCTCGTTGCTCAGGCGATCGGCGCGGGTGAGCACGCGGGCGTTGCCGAGTTGCTTGACAACCAAAGAGACGAGCAGGTTGCGTTCATCGCTGTTGGTCACGGCGATGACGACCGGAGAATCGCCCACGCGCTCCTGCTCGAGGAATGCCAGATCGGTTCCATCTCCGTGAATCACCAGCGCGGCGGTGCGATGGGCAATCACCTCGCAGCGCTCTCGGTCGGATTCAATGACCTTGACATGCCAGCCCGCTCCCATCAGTCCCCGCGCCATCGATCGCCCGACGCGCCCTCCACCAATGATCACGGCCTCCTGCTGTTTCTTTTTGGAGCCGGAGAAGAGTCTTCCGAGCCGCGTGAGGTATTGATGAAAGCCCATGGCGATCACCTTGTCGCCGGCTTGGAGAGATGTGCTGCCGCGGGGGACGATGAACTCGTCCTTGCGCCGCACGTGGACGAGACGCGTGCCCGTGGGCAGCTTGAGAGACGCGAGCTCCTTGCCAATGAGTGGAGACCTCTCGCCCACCGCAAAGCGAAACAAAGAGAGTCCACCGTCGGCCACGTGCTGGATCTCCAAGGCGCCGGGGACGAGAACGATGGCCAACATCTCCTGTGCCAACTGATCGACGGGTCGGACGACCTGGTCGATCCCGAGGGAGGCGGCGAGTTCCGCACCTTCCGAGCTGAGAAAACCGCGCCGAGTGAGAACGCAGGTGGTTTTCTGCGCACCCAGGCGCCGGGCGGCCATGCAGGCGACGATGTTTTGTTCATCGTTGCTCGAGCATGCCACAAATACATCACAGTTCTTGACCCCAGCCTTCTGGAGAGCTTGGGGAGACGTGACCTCGCCAGTGATCACCTCGGCATTGAGTTGGTCGGTGTCCCAGGCGGGGCCCCCTTCGGAAATGAGGCAAATGACCTGATGACGGAGCATCAAGGTGTCGACGACTTGCTTGGCCATCGAGCTTTCGCCTGCAACCACAACTCTCACGATCGAGGCCCTCCTCCTTTTCTGGTAACGCGAGGCAAGAGCGTGCGCGGTGAGATCTCGAGGCGGCCGCGGTCGTCCTTCCCGGCGCGAGCTCGATGCAGCCCCGCATAGGCAATCATGGCGGCATTGTCCGTGCAAGCGCGGCGACAGGGAATGATGAGCTGCAAACCGTGAGCCTGGCAGCGCTCAGCGCCCTGCTCGCGCAGTTGCCGATTGGCGGCCACCCCTCCGGCCAACACGATCCTCTGGATCCCGTGGTCGTGAGCGGCGGTGATGGCTTTGTCGATCAATGTGTCCACCACCCGGGTTTGGAAAGCGGCACAGAGATCTCGCAGTTTTTGATCGTTGGCAATCGGCCCATTTTCGCGGACGAAGCGCGCCACATTGGTTTTCAATCCGCTGAAGCTGAACTCGAGCGAAGCCCGTTCCTTCATGGGACGCGCCAAGGCGACGGCCTCTGGGTTGCCTTCTCGTGCCAGGCGGTCGATGAGGGGACCTCCGGGGTAGCCCAGGCCAAGGAGCTTGGCCACCTTGTCGTAGGCTTCGCCGGCCGCATCGTCGCGGGTCGCGCCCAGCTCGGTCATTGCCGAGGCATCGAATCCATCGACGCGGTAGATGGCGGTATGCCCGCCGCTGGCGAGAAGGCCAATGAACGGGAACCGAGGCTGTGGGGGGGGAGGCTCACCCGAGAATTCGAGGAATGCGGCCAGCAGGTGCCCCACCAAATGGTCCACGCCGATCAAGGGCTTGTCGGCGGCGAAGGCTAGAGCGCTGGCCACCTGACTGCCAACCAGGAGTGCTCCGGAGAGCCCGGGACGTACCGTAACGGCGATGGCGTCGAGCTCGCTCAGCTGGACGCCGGCTTGTTGAAGTGCCGATTCGATCACCGGCCGTGCGTTGGTCAGGTGATCGCGTGAGGCGAGCTCGGGCACGACGCCTCCGTACTCGGCGTGGAGCGCGACCTGGCTATGCACGACATCGCTTTGGACGACGCGCTCTTCGATCACGGCGGCGGCCGTTTCATCGCAAGAGGTCTCGATGCCGAGCAGACGCATGGCGGGCGCTTCTATAGCTGGGAATGGAGCCTCGATCGAATCGTGGCTTCCGGCACCTTCCCCCTGCGCGGCCTTGGGAGGGCCAGGCGTTGGTTGGCTCGTGGCCTGGAACGGCAAGTCTGTGTAGCCTCTTGTCGATGACCGAGAAGATCCAGCTCGCCAATAAGAAGCCGACTTCCGTCCCAGTGGATGTCCTGGTGCTCATTTTGCCCGCCGAAGAGCCGTTTTCCGATCCTGGTCTTCAGGAGATCGACGATGCGCTTTCGGGCGCCGTAGTGAAGCACCTCAAAGGATTGCCCAAGGAGCTCGAACAAGGAGCAAGTCTCTCCTTTCCCACCCTGGGCGGAATCACGGCCAGATACCTGGTGCTCGTGCGAATGAAGGCGGATGCCAAGGGCGACGGATTCAGCGCGAAGCTGACCGAAGCGGTCTCGATGGGCGTTCGTGAGAGCCTGTCCCAGAAACCGACCCAGGTAGCGGTTCACCTCCCCCCCAAGGCCGAAGTGCGGGCCGCAGCCCTGGGGGCACGTTTGGGCGCCTACCAATTCGATCGCTATCAAAAGGACCAGTCGCGCCTCAAATCGGTGAGCTTGCTCTTCGGGCGTGCCGCCACGGCCGGCGATCGCCAGGCTCTTTCTGTGGGATTGGGCATTGCGGAGGGGGTCTGCTTGGCGCGCGATCTCGTCAACGAACCACCGAACATCATGTATCCCGAGGCTTTTGCCAAGGAGGCTCAGCGGGTGGCCAAGGAAAACAAGCTCACCTGCAAGATCCTCGACGAAAAGGGGATCCGTCGGGCCAAGATGTTTTTGCATGAAGCGGTAGGACAGGGAAGCGCTCGTCCCCCCACCTTCGTGCACCTGACCTACACGCCCAAGAACCCCAAGGGCAGCGTGGCGTTCATTGGCAAAGGCATCACGTTCGATTCGGGAGGGCTTTGTCTCAAGCCGATGTCCGGCATGCTCGATATGAAGAGCGACATGGCGGGAGGAGCGGCGGTGCTAGGGATGATGGCCGCCGTCAGCGCTCTCGCTCCGTCCGTCACCGTGCACGGTATCATCGGTTGTGCCGAGAACATGCCCGACGGAAATGCCTACCGTCCTTCGGACGTGCTCCAGTCCCTTTCGGGAAAATCGGTCGAGGTGATCAATACGGATGCGGAGGGACGCCTCGTTTTGGCGGATGCGCTCACCTACGCTTCGCGGCTCAAGCCCGACTTTCTGGTGGATGCCGCCACGCTCACGGGGGCGACGCTGGTGTCTCTGGGGCCGCCCTATTCAGCGTTCTTTACGGCGCAGGACGAGATCGCCGAAGCCATGAGGTCCGCCAGCGAGCGAGCGGGAGAAAGCTTTTGGCGTATGCCGCTCATCGAGGAGCTCGCCGCTCAGCTCAAGAGTGATACGGCAGATCTCAAGCACACCGGGGATCGATTCGGGGGAGCCATTACCGCGGCTCTCTTTCTGAGAGAGTTCACGGATGGCCTGCCCTGGATGCACTGCGACATTCCGGGGGCGGTGCTTCGGGATCGTGCTTCAGGAATGCATCCCAAAGGGGCTACGGGTCATGCGGTGCTCACCTTTTTGGAGCTGATCGCGCGCCATTCTCAAGCCCCCATCGTGGGTCACGAGTCAAAGAGCCAACGGGCCGGGACGCAGCGGACCACTGGCGCGCGAGGACGGCGTTCCGTCCGAGCGACGACGCGCGGTAAGTCGGCACCGGCTCCCCGGCGCCAAACGAGTCCCACTGCCCGACGGCGCAAGACGAGCAAGAAGAAGTAGGGCGGCAGCCGCACCAGAGGTTCTGTCCAGCACAAGCTGTCAAGCGACAAGACATGCTGCTTAGCGACAACAAGTGCCATAGAACGACAAAATGGCTCTGTAGGCATCAGCAGAGCAGCGGGCGCCGGGCGACAGTCAGTGCTCTCAAACGACAACAGATGCTGTTCGACGACAGACTCCCCCCCTACGCTCAACGCAAACTCGAGAGCCGGAAAAGTTGTTACGGACTTGGGTTACTGACTGCCGAGCTTTTCGATGGCTTGCTGAGCCCGTTTTTGGGCCAGTCCGTCGCTCCGTGCGACGAGGAGCTCCAGAAGGCCTCGAGCTCTGCTCCGCGTGGGGCTGGGAGCGTCAAGCGCCACGTGCTCCACGGTTTCTGCGATGCGCCGCTGGCGGTGCCAGCGGTGTTCGGTCTCGATGAGCCGAGAGAGCAGCTCGAGAGCCGGTTCACTGGCGCTCCGCGAAAGCGCGGCGAGTCCCGCTTCGAAAATGTTGGTTTCGGACGAGCGACTCGCTCGTTCGATGGCGCTTCGCGCTGCTTGGCCGGCATCGAGGGTGAGCGCGCGCAGCGCTGCCGCGCGAGTTTCCGGATCGGAACCGTCGGCATGGGTCAAAAGAGCGGGAAGCAAGGCCTCGTGGATCCTCGCTGTCGCGGCCCGTGCCTGCCGAAGCTGTGCGGGAGCGAGTTCGGCCCGGTCTCGAGCCAGCTCGAAGAGTGGGATAAGAGCAGGTGCTCCCTGGCGGCCACGCAGGGCGCTCAGCACCTTGAGGGCATCGCCCTTGGAGGTTCGGAGCGCGAGGGCAGCGGAGGAAGCCAATTCCTCTTCGGCCGTCACGAGGGCTCTGACCCGCTGTGGAGCAGTCGGGCTTTTGAGCAACCGGTCCCAAAGCAGCTGCTCGGCCGGTTGAGAGAGGGCTGTCAGGGTGAGTCTTTCGGCGGGGGAGTGCCAGACGAGCTGATTTTGCGGTCCGAGCGTCAGAGAAGACAGGGCGGCTCGAGAAAGTTGCGGATCGCTTTCGAAAAGCGCTCGCGTTGCAAGAGCGACGGGTTCGTTCTGCCTCAAGGTCATCTTGTTCAATGGGGAGTTCACCGCAAGATGAGTTCTTTGTTGCCCGTCCGTTGGAGTTGTGGGTTGATTCGCCGGCGGGGTGTTGCTCGAGGCTTTTTGAGCTCGTTGCTTTGAGTTCTGGGTGGATGCAAACAACCCCACAAGGGCTGCGGCGCGCACGAGTCGCTTTCCACCTTCTGCGGCGAGGAGCAAGGCCTTGGTGGTCTGTGGGGAACGTTGACGCTTGGAAAGAGCCAATGCTGCCGCAGCACGAGGAGCGGGCCCGGCGGTCTTGTTGGAGAGGATGTCGACGAGCGCTGGAGTGGGCAAAATCGTTTCATGGTCGCTCAGGCCGAGGATGACCTCCATCCGCAACGTCGGATCGTCGGAGTCGAGCGCAAGAAGAAGTCCCTTTTGAGCTTCCTCCGTCTCGAGCAGACTCAGGCAGAGGAGGGCGGCCCGTGAGAGACGCCCCCGCACGATGGTCCCATCCTGGGAGAAGAGACGAATGATGCGGTCCGCCAGACGGGGGTCCTGACGTCGCCCAGCTGCAAGAAGAGCTTCGACGCGCAAGCCCTCCGGGGCCGCGGAGGAGGCAAATTCGACGAGTGCGGCGCCAGCGCTTTCCGAAGTCCCGTAGGAGAGGATCTGGATGGCTCGTTGTTCCTGAGCTGGCTTGCCGCTGGCCAAGGCAGCGAGAAGCGGTTGCAGGGAACGGTCGGCGAGGGCGGCGAGCTCTTCTTTGGCCTTTTGCTTCTTCTTGGCGGTCCCATAGCGGGCCGTCTGTTCCAGGGGGACCAGCTGCGCGGTCATGGCTTCGAGGAGCAGCTTTCGATAGAGCGGTTGGCCCGGCATCGAGATGGCCAAGGGGCGCAGTTCGTCTTCGATCCGCCGCGCTTGGCCTGCTGCCAATCCGACGGTCAGCGCGAGGCGGCCCGCTGTAGCGAGCTGGTCGGGATGGGGAGAGCTGCGGAGCACTTTGAGCAGCAGGCCAAGGGCCTCCTGCTCTGCCTGCTTGCCGGCCAGCAAGCGGGCGAGACTCAGGCTCACGGTGTGGAGCTGGTCGTTTTTGGCCAGCGCCGAGCGGTATGCCGCTTCTGCTTCCTCGAGCCGCCCTTGTTTCACGTAGAGATCTCCGAGCCGGCCTTGGGCGGCAGCGTCTCCTCGGTTCAGGGCAAAGGCTTTCTCTGCGTAGCGAAGTGCCGCTGCGTCATCCTGGGCCGCCAGGGCTCGCTCGGAAAGCGTCTGGTAGGTTTGTGCTTTGCGTGTTGGATCGACCTCGAGGAGCCGCTCGAGGGTTTTCATCGAGGCCTGATATTCGTCTTGCCGGGTCTGGACCCTTTCCAAGGCAAGGAGAACCTCGCGATCTCCTGGTGTGTGCTCGAGGAGTTCTTTCAGAGTCTGCTCGGCACCAGGGTAGTTGCGCCGCTCGATTTGTGCCTCGGCGAGGAGGCGTCCTGCGGCGAGATCGGGGGGATCGTCGTGAAACTCCTGCTCCAGACGGACGATGCGTGCGCCGAGCTGTCCCGTTCTTTCGTAGAGGCGTACGATCTGTCGGCGCGCTTCGGCGCGCCGCGCCTGATCCATCGCGCGCCCGTTTCCGGTGGAAAGCAACTTTTCCCAAACCTTCAACGCTTGCAGCTCGTACTTCTTTTTGGAGCGACCGGTTGATTGGGAGGCGGCACGGAGCAGGCCACGAGCGAGCGAACGCTGGACCCCCGGATCTTCAGGAGCAAGTTCGATGGCCTTCTCCAAGGACGCGATCCCTTCGGTGATGCTTTCGTGACTGAGGAGCGTTTCGCCATACAAAACCGCGGCTCGAACGGGATCGCTCTCCGTGCGCAGAATCCTTTTCCACAAGGAATGGGCTTTGTCGTGATCGCCGTTGCGGTAGGCTCGTGAGCCCAGTTCCACGAGGTGGCGTGGCCCCAGTCCCGCGCGCGCTTCTTGGTGGGCCCGCAACTTCTCCGCTCGGGCAGGCTCCTCGATGCGCTGGGCCAGATCAATCAATAAGAGTGCGGAATCGGGATCATTGCGTGCAACCCGAGCTGCTCGATCGAATTCACGGAGAGCCTCCTGGCGTTTTCCTTGAGCGAGGAGCATCTCCATATAGCGCAAGGACAGATCGATCTGTCGAGGGGCAGCTCGAGTCAGCTTTTTGTATTGGGTGGTTGCTTCTTCGAGATCGCCGGTGAGCTCGAGCAGTCGCACGAGAGCAAGCAATGGATCGGGATTCTTGGGATCCGCTGCTGCAGCGCGCCGATAGGCCTCGATGGCCGCCTCGGTCTTGCCCTGCTCCTCTCGCAGCCGGCCGACAAGGAGAAGGCGGGCACTTCCGCGGGCCGTTCGCTGGAGCTCTTCGAGAAAAGCGTCCAGAGTTCCCGCTCCTCGATGGGCGTCGGCACGCAGCCTATCGATTTGAAGGCGGAGACCGGGTTGTGCCACGCTCAATCGCGACGCCCGGGCGAGGGTCTTCGTGGCCTCAACGTAATGTCCACCCTCGATTTGTGCGGTTCCCAGATCGCGCAGAGCGGGGGCGAGGGCTCGCGCGTCGCCTTCGACCCGACGGGCAATCCGCTCGAGCTCCGAAATGGCCTCCTCGATTCGACCGCCCGCCAACAGCTCGCGGCCCAGCTCCCCGAGAAGATAGATGTTGCCGCGAGCTCCTTGGATGAGTTGGTCGTGGTAGCGTCGCGCCGCTTGCAGGTCGCCCGCCTCGGCGGCGATGTTTCTGAGCTCCCGCAACGTTTCCTCGTGTCGCACCCCGCGTGTAAGAGGAAGAGCTTTCTCGAGTGCTTCTCGAGCTCCTTGGGTCTCTCCGAGGGAGCGCCGCACCTGGGAGAGTGCGAGGAGGGCTTCTGATCTGGTCGGTTGCTTTTGATGCGCGACAGTGAGCATCCGCTCGGCGAACTCCAGCTTTCCGTCCTGCTGAGCCAAGAGGGCAAGTGCCAATTGCGCGGCGTAGGCTTGTTTCCCCGAATCAGAAGCGTGGCTTTTCAGTTCTTGGGTCAGTGTTTGAAGATGGCCATCGCGCTGTCGAACGAGTTCGACGAGCCGTTGGAGAGGAGTTGGCTCACCCGGCTTGTCGAGCACCAGCTTTTTGTAGCGCGCAATGAGGATGTCGCGACGTTGCTTTTCGGACGTGGCATTGTCGGTCGTTGAGGGGCGAGGTGAACTCGAACGAGAGTTCGGGGTCTGTGCCGGAGGGCGTGGACTTCGGCCGCGAGGGTTGAATTGCGCGGTAGCGGAGCCTGTCACGAGGAGCAAGACGAGCGCGCCTGTCCCGCTGGTCGAATGAAAAATGCGCCTCACTCCAATCAGCCTACGACAAAAAGCGGCTGATGCCCGTAGTCGAACCAAACAAGCAAGGGAGAGTTGAGCGGCACAACTCCGCGGAGCGCGGGCTGGCAGAAGCGATGTGGTATGCGGGGCGCCATGGCCGAGCTTCCTCGAGCGCACGTCAGGCGCCGATTGCGTTTAGCGTTTGGAGCTGTTGCGGCGCTGTTCGTTGTCCTCGTTGCCGTGGATCTGGTGCGCCAGTTCGACCCCGCTGGTCTCGAGATCGACTGGGCTTATATCGTCACGGCTTCGATTCCAGCAGGGGCGGCGATGTTTCTTCAGTTTTTGGGTTGGAGAACCTTGATTGAGCAGCTTTCGGGAGTGCTCATGCCCTTTTTGCCAGCGTGCGTTGTGTACCTCGATTCGCAAATGGCGCGCTACACGCCCGGTAAGGTGGGGTTGGCCGCCGTGAGAGTGGCAGGTGCGGCGAGCGTTGGGGTTTCCGCTCGGATTCTGGGAAGCGCATTGTTCGTGGAGTTGGCCTCTTGGACGGCGACTGGTTTTCTCTGCGGATTTTCCTTTCTGTTTTTGGCGTTGGCTTTCGCGCCGCTGCCGTGGGCGCTGGACGGAGGGCCGCTGGGTCTTGTGCGCCGGATCTCGTGGTTTTTGGCGCTGGCTGCATTGGCCGGCGTCGCGATTTTATGCCTGGTGGATCGACGCCATTTTCCGCTTCGGCTCAATCGTCTGCTTTTGGGTCCCATCGCCGATGAACCGGGGAGAGGGGGGCCGCTCGCGCCGCTCCGCTTACCTCTTTGGCACGTGGCCCACTGGGCGGCCTGGACCCTGGCCGGCGCGTTTTTGGCTTGGGGTCTTGGAGCCGGGGTCGCGGAAGCCCTGGCGGCGGGGGCGTTTCTCTGCATTGCCATCGTTGCCGGTTTTCTTGCGCTTGTGGCGCCGGCGGGGGCGGGCGTGAGGGAAGCGGTGATCGCGGCGGCCACCACCCCGCTGCTTGGAGCCTCGGCCGCATTGGCTTTTGGGGTCTTGGCGCGAGCTGCCGCCCTCGTCGGGGAGGTCGGTCTCTGGTTGGGGGCGCGATGGCTCCGGGTGCGAGCCGGACGAGCGTTTGAACCGTGAAGCCCAAGGCGGCGGCTTGCTCGAGGGATGCTCAGCCGTCGGAGGGATCTGCGGAGCTTGCGAGTTGACTTGCTGGGGCAGTGGCGGCGTCCTCGCTTTCGCTTCCCCGTACCACCTCACGGATGTAGTACGGGGGTTTTCTTTGTGATTCATGATAGGTCCGTGATACAACGTCCGCCACCAGTCCCAGGGACAGGAGCTGGACGCCAACGACAATGAGAAGAACTCCCAGCATGAGCATGGGCCGACTTCCAATGTCCTGACCGAACACCAGCTTTTGCACCACGAGCCAGGAGCAGATGAGAAAGCCGATGAATCCGCTCCCAATTCCGGCCAGGCCAAAAACCTGCATGGGCCGGACCAAGTAGCTTTGCATGAAGCGCACGGTGATGAGATCCAAGACCACGCGTAAGGTGCGCCCGATCCCGTATTTGGTTCGGCCGAATTGCCGTGGCCGATGATTGACCGGCATCTCGAAGACGCGCACCCCGATCCAGTTGGCCACGGCGGGGATGAAGCGGTGCATTTCACCGTAGAGGCGGAGCTCCTTGGCCACGTCTCGGGTCATGGCCTTCAGGGTGCATCCGTAGTCATGCAGTTCGACTTTGGTGGCTAGGCTGATGATGCGATTGGCGATCATCGACGGAAGCCGACGATTGAGTAGCGCGTCCTTTCTCTCCTTCCGCCATCCGGCAATGAGGTCGAACCCTTGGTCCAGCTTGTCGAGCATCCGGGGAATGTCCGCCGGGTCATTTTGAAGGTCGGCATCGAGGAGGACGACCTTCCTTCCTCGCGTCGCATCCAACCCCGCTTGCAAGGCTGCGGTTTGGCCGAAGTTCCTGCGAAAACGAATGAGCACGAGGGTGGGATCGGTGTGTGCCGCTTCACGCATCACTTGGTAGCTTCGATCGCTGCTGCCATCGTCGATGAGCAGGATCTCGAAGGAGATCCCGGTTGGGTCGAGAGCTTGATGGAGCTGAGTCAGGAGGTGCGGGACGCTCTCCTCTTCGTTGAAGATCGGCGCAATCACCGAGAGCTCGAGGGGTGCGGTTTCCGATGTGACGAGTTCGGTCATTGAGTTTTCTCTCGGGGGCTCGTTCGCATCCGACTGTCATCGTCTCTCTTTTTGGCGTTTTTGTCCTTGTTTTTCACGCCTTGGTCAGCGGTTGGCTTGGTGTCTTGGTCTCCTGAGGTTGCACCGTTGTCCCGAGCTTTGTTGTCGGAGCCATCGGAGTTGTCTCCGTTCTTGTCCTTGTCGCGGTCCTTGTCGTGGTCCTTGTCGCGGTCCTTGTCGTGGTCCTTGTCGCGCTCGCGCCTTTTGCGGCGAGCTCGGCGGTAGGCTCCTCTGTCGCTCGAACTGACGAGATGCCACTCCTCGAGGATCTCCTGGTTCTTCGAAGTCTCGGCGCCTTTCTTGAAGAGAACGAAATCGCCGTATCGGCCAATGACGCCGTACTCCTCGCTCTTCAGAGCCTTGGTCAGAACGCTCTTCGTTCTGCCAAGCCGCAAGCCCGAACGCCGTGCGACCAAGTATTCAGCCCCTTCGGTACCGCGCCGCAGAGTATAGAAATGGACGCGTGAAGAGAGGTGCGCCCCAATCCTTTCGGTTGTGGCCACGGACGCGTCTTGGGGGATTTTCTTGGTGAGCTCGCGGACATGGGCCAGTTGCTCTCGCTCCCGTTTGCCCCAGCCGAACTTGATCTTGTGATACCCGGCTTCCAGGTGGCGGTCCCTGAGAGGAAATGCGCCGTAGTTGTAGGAAAGCGCTCCGCTGGCGACAGCGACGGCCACTACGGCACCGGCAGCTTTCGAGGGGCCTTGCAGTGGGTGTCGAGCTATCGAGGCGAGCGAAAGGGCGCAGGCGAGGAAAAGGTACGGTGACCAATGCATCACGTATTGAAACGAAAACATCACCGGTGGATCGTAATCCGTGACGAGAAGCGTCAGGATGGCCCCCGGCACGAAAGCGGCCCAAAGATACCAGCGTCGGGCCGGGAGAAAGGCCATTGGAACCAGCAGGTGCATCAGGTACCAGAATTTCTCCTCGATGAAGATGTGCTTGAGCACGAAGGTGGGGTTGGAGACGAGCGTCTTGAGCACGCTGCGAAAGCCTGTTTCTGGCTTGGCCCAAAGCTCCTCGTACATGTTGGGAAACCACCACGCTCCCGCGTCGATCATCACTTTGAATCGGATCAGGACGAACCAGAAGATGGACACCCCGCAGATCAGGGCGCCAGCTCGGGGGCGGTGTCCTGAAAGCAGCAAAAAGCCGCCGAGGACGGCGAGCGGGATGGGAAGGTCTTCGCGCATGATCAAGGTGAGCACGAAGAAGATACCGGTGGTGATCCAACGTTTGCTGTCGACGGCCCAGATGGTGGTCAACACGAAGGCGGCAGATGTGGGGACCATCTTCATTTCGTAAAAGTTGGCCCCGTGCATGGGATAGAAGGCGAGGTAGGCAAAGGCCAGAATGCAGGCAGCCCACTCCGGAATGCGTTTTCGTGCGAAGAGAAAAATCGGAATCGCGCCGAGACCAAGAGAGGCCGATTGAATGATCAGGAGAGTTTCGGCCTTTGGATGCAGGGCGTAGATGGGAAGGAAAATGTAGAGCCCTGCCTTGAGGTGGTTGGCGAGGTACTTTTGGGGCTCATCGGGAAAAATGACGGTGGATTGATTGAACTTCCCGTGGAGTCCACCGTAGATGAGATTGTTGTTGATCCCGAGGTCGAAGGTGGCCGTCCCAAGCCGGTTGTGCCAGCGGACGGTAAAGTAGCTCATGAAGATAACATAAAAGAGGGCTCCACCGAGAGCGATGAGCAACCACGCATTCTTCTTGAAGAAGGGTCGTCGAAAGAAACCGCCTGTGTCGTCTTCGCGGAGTTTCCAGTGAAGATCCGTCGTTTTGTCTTCGCGGAGTTCCGGGGGGACATGGCGGAGCGCCATGCTGACAAAGAACTCTGTGAGTATGGCTAAGAATAGCACCAGGGGAAGCAGATCTTCGTGCCTGCCTTTCCAGGCATCGACGCTTCCCATGACGGGAATCGCCGGCAGGAGCAAAAGCGGGGAAAGAAACCACCCCCAGTGCTCGAGTCGCCGCGGAAAAGCGGGGGTCTTCTGCCAAAATAGACAGAAACAAAGCGCCACCAGAGCGAAGCCAGCGCCCGCACCGAGGATCTGCAGCAGGAACATGTCCCGCTCGGGCATGGGCATGGCGTTCTTGCGGACCAGATCGTAGGTGAGCTCGGCGCTGCGCGAGAGGCGTATCCAGTTGACGAGAGCCATGCCGAGCAAGCCGAACAACACGGTGGCGCGGCTCGTGTGCATCCAAACCTCGCGCTCGCTCAGGGACTGAGCCGTTTGCTCGTCCGCGTGACCGTCGTCCGCGGCGTCCTCGCCGGAGGAATTGCCCCCGGAAGGAGCATGGTCCGGAGACTCGGCCGCTGCGGTTTGTTCGTCGACCGCTTCGGCGGTCCCCGGGCTGGAAGTGGTGTTTTGTTCCTGACGAAGCGAGGAGGCGGATGTCGACGCGCTGGGAGTGGAGGCGTCGGTCGAACCTTCTTGGCTCGTGTTCCGCGAGCGGCCCTCGTTGGAATCGGTCATCGCCCGGGCGTTTACCACGCGCGTTGGGCTGGGTGGAGTAGCGCCTCGCGCCGTCTGGAGGTAGACGGGGATGCGCCATGGTGAGAGGAAGTCGCGAAGCGATGCGTGTAGGGCTGGTGCAGATGGCCGACCAAGGGACGCGCGAGAGAAATGTCGCTCGTGCCATAGCCGGACTTCGAGAAGCGGCCGAGCAAGGGGCGCAGCTGGTTTGCCTGCAAGAGCTCTTCGCGGGGCCCTATTTTTGCCAGCGGGAAGATCCCGAAGCCTTCGATCTCGCCGAACCGGCCGACGGTCCGACGGTCAGCGCCCTGCGCGAGGCAGCGCGACAGGCCCAGGTGACGGCATTGGTTCCGTTTTTCGAGGCTCGGGCGCCGGGGCTGTTTCACAACAGTTCCGTACTGGTCGGGCCTTCGGGAGAAATCCTGTCCTTGTACCGCAAAATGCACATTCCCGATGACCCGCAGTTCATGGAGAAATACTACTTCACCCCTGGTGATTTGGGGTTCATGTCCACTGAGACCCCTGCGGGGCGACTCGGCAGCCTGATCTGTTGGGATCAGTGGTATCCGGAAGCAGCGCGTTTGACGGCGATGCAGGGCGCCGAAGTTCTTCTCTATCCCACGGCAATCGGGTGGCTTTCAGCCGAAAAAGCCAGTGAGGGTGAAGCCCAAGTCGACGCCTGGCAGACCATTCAGCGTTCTCACGCCATTGCTAACGGCGTATTCGTGGTTGCCATCAATCGCGTGGGCTTGGAAGGCTCACGCGAGACGGGAATCGAATTCTGGGGTCATTCCTTTGTGGCCGATCCGATGGGTAGGATCCTGGTCGAGGCAGGAGAGGACGAAGAGGTTCTCCTTTGCGATCTCGATCTGTCTTTGATCGGGCAGACTCGAAAGTGGTGGCCGTTTTTCAGGGATCGCCGCATCGATGCCTACGCCAGTTTGGATCGGCGCTGGGGGCGGGGCTGAACCTGTGTCTCACTCTCGTCGCCTGCCTGCCGAGTGGGAGCCTCATGCCGCGACCTGGCTTGCTTTTCCCCATCACCGAACGGACTTTCAGGGCAAGCTGTCTGCTTTGCCATTCACCTTTGCCGAGATGGCCAGGGTGCTCGCTCCTGGTGAGCGGATCAAGCTTCTTTGCCGGGATGAGCGCGAACGGGACCGAGCCGAGAAGATTTTCTCGCGTGCTGGCGTCGCTCTGAGTCAAGTCGACTTTCTCTTACAGGATACCAACCGCTCCTGGGTTCGGGATTATCTCCCGCTGTGGGTTCAAGCAGGATCGAACCTTGAAGCCGTGAAGTTCCGCTTTGATGGTTGGAGCCGCTACCAGGATCATCAAAAGGATGATGGAGCAGGGCTCGCGGTGGCTCGAAAACACGGTCCGGAGATGAGGCCACGGCTTTCGGGCGGTGAGCTGGTCGTTCTCGAAGGGGGGAGCATCGATGTCGACGGACGAGGCAGCTTGCTCACCAGTGAAGAATGCCTTCTCAGCTCGCCGCGAGCTCGTTTTCTTCGCTGTGGAGGTTCTCTCGAGGAGCGTCGAGAGCTCAGCGAACGGGTGATGGCCGAGTGGCTTGGTGCTCAGCACGTCATCTGGCTCCCCAGTGGGATCGTGGGAGACGATACCTCCGGGCATATCGACGACTTTGCCCGTTTTGCGCCAGGAGGTCGCGTGTTGGTGGGTCATGAGCCCAACCCCAGCGATCCGAATCATGCTCCTCTTTTGGCCGCACAAGAGATCCTCGGACAGGCAAGAGATGCCGACGGACGCCCTTTGGAGGTCATCCAACTGCCCATGCCCCAGCCCGTCTACTATGACGGGGAGCGGCTCCCCGCGAGCTACGCGAATTTCTACGTGGCCAATGCTGCGGTCATCGTGCCCGTCTTCAATGATCCGGCCGATCGTCGGGCTCTCGACCTGATTGCCCATTGTTTTCCCGATCGGCCCACCGTGGGCATCTATGCTCGCGATCTCGTCGTGGGGCTTGGGACACTCCATTGTTCGACGATGCAACAGCCAAACCGACCCGAGAAATAGCCGCCGTGTGCGGAGAAGCGAGAAAGCGATGGAGCTAAGAGTCAAATCGCTCTTGATGAAGTATGGTTTTGATGTCGCCATTTGCCTGGCGCTTTGTGGGCTTTCCTTGTGGAGTCGATGGACGACTCTCGAGCCGATCGAGCTTTCTGGAGATCCACTTGACTATTGGTACTTCGTCAAGAAGTGGTTCTACGGTGGCGAATGGGGGAAGCTCAACCACCATGATGCGCGCTTTGGGATTCACCTTTGGCTTTTTTTGATTCAATCCACGTTGGGTGAGTCGAGCCAATTCATCTATTTGGCCCCCCTGCTGGCGTCCACGATGGTGATTCTGTTGAGCTATGTGCTCACTCGCCTGATCTCGACCCGAGCGGCCGGCATCGCGGTTTGCGCCATCTTGATTGAGTTCGATCCGTTCATTCGCGCATCCTCTCAGGTTCGTCCAGGCATTTTCAGCGCCATGTACGTGCTTGCGACGAGCTTGGCGCTCGTCCTGTATGCCCGGGCCCCGGCGGACAAACGATTCAAACCACTGGGATTCGTGGTCGTCTTTTTGTTGCTGTCCTACCTCACCAAGCTCCCCAATCTGTTTTTCACCCCGGCGGTGCTTTTGGTGATGTTTCTTGCCCAGCGGAAGTGGAAGGATCTGGGCTTTTTTGCAGCTTTGTTGGTTTGCGGGTTTCTGGCCGAGTCCTTGCTTCAATACCTCATTGCTGGAGGGACCCGCGTCACTTCGAGCTTCGGTCGAGGTTCTGGACCGGCTCTCAGAGAGTACTGGGATGTCGTGTTGCGGATGACGCGGTATCTCTATGACGAATGCAAGCTGATCTTTTATCCGTTTTTTGCGGCGGCTCCGGCGCTGCTTGCATTCTACGGAGGGACCAAGAAATCGAGCGCAGCTCAAACGATCGTGCTCCTCCCCGCGGCGTTCCTCTTGATCGTGACCTTTGGTGTCCGGAGCTGGGAACCGATTCGTCCGTTTCAGCCCTTTCACCCGCGCTATCTCAACGTGGTCATCCCCCATTGTACGATCGCGAGTGTTGTCGTCGTTCAAACGGCCCTGCAGTGGTGGGGGGAGAGGAGTCGCCGCGCGTGGTGGGGGCCCCGCACCGTCGCCGTGCTTTCGTTCGGGCTCGCGCTTCTGCCCGCAGCGGCTCATGCCAGTTGGCTGAAGGAGCTCAACGAAAAGAACGAGAATCGGACTCATCCTTGGACGCAAGCGCATCGCTCCTACGTCATGATCACGGACGCCTATGAGCGCGGGCTGCCGATCATTGGACCTTCAGACAAACGAATCGGTCGCAAGAGATTTCCACGCTCTCCACCGCTGCATTGGGCGCACAAGGGTTTCGTGAGAAGCGACCTCCTGGTGAACGAAGAGGGGAAGTTACCTCGATTTCGCTATCAGAAGATCACCAGGCGTCTCTCCAAGAAGTCGAGCAAGGTCTATATTCCCCGGGAGCTCCGGCGGCGTGCCGTCAGAAGAGCCTACCGAAAGAGAAAATGTGCTGTGATCCTCCGCCGCCGCGATCGTTTCGTGTCTATTTATGGAGACGAATGGCGGTTGCCGCAGGAGTGCAATTCCTTGCCGAAGAGAAAGAAGCGGAAGAAGAAACGGAAGAACAAGCGTTAGATAAGAGTTAGAAAGCATCCCCCGCCTCGAAGGGCCCACGCGCCCCGGGGGCGGAGGTGAGCACCGGTGGGGGCTGTTCTTCTACAAGAGGATTCGCAGCAGATAGCCAGCCATCCCGCTGAAGAGGGCGAGCACCCCGATGAGAAGCGTCAGGAGAGCGAGCCAGGTGGCGTGCTTCAGCGCGTGGGTCTGCGCTTCTTCGGTCATTTTGCGGCATTGGCCCAAATAGGCGCGCATGGCTCGCCGAGGGACACGACTCGCCGAAAGGAGGGGAGCAAAGAACTTTCTGCCTCGGGAGACGAGGCAGAAAACGACGCCGATTGGGGAAGTGAGCAGGTCCCACCCGCAGGCATAAAAGCCGAAACGCATCCCTAGCTGCACGTCGCGGGTCCCGCCGGCCCGTCTCACTCCCCGCTCCAAATAGTCTCCCCCCGCGGCATGCAGTGCGACCATTCCGAGGGCACAAGAGACGATGAGGGACACGAGGATGAGCCAAGCTCGGGGATCGCTGAACAGATTGTGGGTAAAGCGCGGCGCCTGCCACAGGAGCAATGCTGTTGCGAGTCCGGCAAAGGATGAGATGGCAAGGACCTCGCACACCATGGCAAACAGAAAGGCGCGGCCCAGCCCGCTGAACGAACCAAGCCGTCCAAAGGACAGGTAGGGCTTTTCGGCTGTCAGCAACGCCGTGTCGACGAGCGCGGCGAGAGTGGGTGAGGAGCGCTCCCAAGGAAGCGGGCAGTTCCTTCTTTCCTCATCTCCGGGGGACGCCCGCGGAGCACAACCGTCACAGGTGCTCCGTCCGCAGATGACACAGGCGACGGTGGGAGGAACCTCCAGGGCGTCCCACGAGGAGTCTGGCGGTTCTTCGAGCCGGCCCACCGGGGAACCATGACCCGGTTGTCGAGCGGGGGCCAGTTTCTTAGCTTGCCCCGTTCAGTCGCTATTGCGCTGAACGGGGCGGAACGGGTGAAGAAAGGCGGCCAAATTGGGAGCACTGCGTGTCTGAATGTAGACGCTGCCCTCACCACTGAAGCTGGCAATGAGCCCCTCGCCGCTGAAGAAAAGTCCTTTGAAGCCTCCGAAGGTCGAAATGCGGTAATCGAGGCCCGGGGTGAAACCAACGATATGGCCCGTGTCGACGGTATAGTCTTCTGGGCCAGAGAGCTTCACCTCGTGCAGGGCGCCGTAGCTTCCGTAGAACACGAGCCCGGGCCCCACGATGCGCAGCATGAAAAGGCCCACACCGCTGAAAAATCCCTTGATGCCCCCAAACTTGGTATCGATTTCGAGCTGCTCGCCGAAGTGGGCCACGTAGGCGCCGCTCTGCAAGAAGAACTCTTCGCCGGGCGCGAGCTCTCGCGCCATCAGATCGCCTTCGGCCGGTGCCGCGAGGTAGAGCCGTTGGCCCGCGGCCTCCGAAGTGAATGTGTTTTGAAAGAGGGATTCCCCCCCCATCAACTTGCGCTTGGCTGCGCCGAGCAGGCCGCCCCGCATACTCGTTTGAATCGAGATCCCGCCATCTTGGGCAACCATGGCGCCGCTTTCCGCCACGACGACGTCGCCCTGGTCGAGAGTCATTTGCAAAAGAGCGAAGTCGGGAGAATCCAGAATGTCGTATCGCATGGGACTTGAGTGAAGGTTGCGGGGGCGTCGGGGGCCCTGAGCTGCTTGGGCAGCTTGTTGGAGCGTTCGGGAATGTTAGCGGACTGGAGCTGGCATCACGAGGGCGCTTTTTCGCTACCTCTGGCGCGGGGGGAGCAGTCGTCCCACGGTGGATCCGAATTCGCTGGGGTTGCGACTTTGCAGGTAAAGCTTGCCTCGTCCTCTCATGCGGAGCACCAGACCTTCCCCACTGAGAAAACTTTGAATCCAGCCGCCTCCCGCTTTGTCGATGGAGTAATCGATCCCAGTTGTGAAGGCCACCAGGTGTCCCGTGTCGACGACGAGCTCGCCGTCCAAATCGAGTTCTTCAATGGCGCCAAAAGCGTTGAGGAGAACGGGACCGGTGCCGCTGGCGCGAAGAAAGAAGAGTGACTCGCCACTGATGAAGCCTTTGAAGCCCTGCCATTTGGTGTCGATATCCACCGACTCGGGAGCCGCCACGTAGCTCGAAGCCTGAATGAACAGTTCCTGCCCACCGGCGAGCTCGTGAACCACCATGCTCCCGCAGAGCTTGGGAGCGAGACTCACATGTGCTTGGGGAGCGGTAGCGGTGAACAAGTTTTGAAAGAATGACTCGCCACCGAGCATTCCGCGCTTCATGGCGCCAAAGAACCCCCCGCCGGACTTGTGGGTCATGTTGGTGGTCACTGAAATCCCACTCGACATGCTGACCATGGCCGTCGCTTCAGCCCGAACCGACTGTCCTTGGCTCAGGTGGGCGGTGGCCAAGGCATGAGCAGGATTGTACTTGATCTCGAAGTGCATGTTTTCTTTCCCTGGCCCGCTCGGTGGCCGATACTGGATGGGTCGATAATTCAGCGAGGGAGCATAGGGCTGATCCAGCCCACGAGGGCACCTAAGTTGCGTGACTGAACGTAGACGGTTCCTTGCCCAGAAAAGTCACAAACCAGTCCTTCTCCAGAAAACAGCAGTGACTTGAAGCCTCCGACCGACTTGATGGAAAAGTCGAGAGAACCATCGAATGCAACGATGTGACCGGTGTCGACCGTAAACTGTCCGTTGACTTCGATGGGGATGATTCCCCCATAGGCATTCATCCACAGGTCCCCGGAACCTGAGCACTCCAGGAGGATAAGTCCTTCGCCGCCAAAGAGGGAACGAAGCCCTCCGAAACGGACTTTGGTATCGATCGTGCCAGTGCTTGCGAGATAAGAACCCGTCTGAACAAAGAGCTTTCGGTCATCATCGAGCTTTTGGTGAAGGATGTGGCCGCTCAGAGAGGGCGCCAAGACAACTTCGCCTTCCCCCTTGCTGCGGAAACGGTTGACGAAGATCGTCTCCCCACCGAGAAATTTACGGATGAGCGCAACCAGGAATGCCACGAGCTTGCGCCACAGACCTGGCCGATAGCCGGCATTGAGATGGGTCGTCATCTCGATGGGGGGATCGTGGCGGACCATCGCGCCAGCCTCGGCCTGAATTTCTTCTTCAGGGTGGAGGCCGACTTTCAACCAGGCAAAAGAGGGTCCGTGTTCGATGGCTGACTGCATGGGCTCGTTCCTCGTGGTGCGGATGATGCCGACCTGGTGACGGAGGCTAGTTTGCATCCATCAAGGACGCCAACCAAACAAGCAAGGAGGCGTGAGCGGCACAATCCAGGCAAAAAAGCGAAGTCGGCTGCCCTCACCCCGAAGGAGGCGGCATTGATTGCCTCCAGCGAGGCGAGAACTCCGGCTCAAAACCCGAAGGGGGCGAGAGACCTTTCTCTCAGAAGCCCGGCACATCGAGCAAGGCGCTGGATGCTCGCTGCCCCCTGGTCCATGTCTTTGAAAAGCCCTGTAAGGTGCACTCGTGAACGAAACCGGAAACCGCCGTCCCCAGGTCGCTCCGCCTCCCCCGCCGCCTCCTGATCGGGATCCCTCCCGCCGGGGATCCTCTGGGCGGGCGGTTCCAGGGAGCTCAGAAGGATTTCAGCCGACTCCGTTCGGTCGAATGCTGCTCGAGTTGGCTGTTGTCCTTGTCGTTGTCATTGCGCTCGGGGCCTTGGCGTACGGCATGGCGGGGCGGTTGGCGGCGTGGGCGACGCCGTGGATCCCCCTGGAGATCGATCATCGTTTGGGGCAACTGAGTCGAAAACAGCTTCAGACGGATCAAAAGGAGTGTTCCGCGGCGACCGCCTATGTGCGGCAGATCGCCGAGCCGCTCGTTTCTGCTCTAACGGAAAAGCCTTTTCCCCTCACGTTCGTGGTCCAAAAGGATCCGACGGTCAACGCCTTTGCCCTTCCCGGTGGCTTCGTGACGGTTAACAGTGGACTGTTGGAGGCTGCCACGACTGGGGAAGAGGTCGCTGGGGTTCTCGCTCACGAGATACAGCATGCGCTCCTTCGCCACGGAACCAAGCGAATTCTGAGACAATTGGGAGGGAGTCTGGTCCTTGGGTTGCTCTGGGGCGGCACCGACTTGGATGCTGTCGGTCGCGTTGCCGGACGGCTCAGCTCGCTTTCCTACGATCGCGATCAAGAGAGCGAAGCGGATCGTCGAGGCGTCGAGCTCCTCCTGCGCGCGGGAGTCGACCCTCGCGGCCTGGCGCAGTTTTTTGGGCGACTCGAGCAGCAGTCGGGCACTCGTCCCCCTGAGCTTTTGTCGACGCATCCAGATCCCGGAGAGAGGGCCAAGCTGGTGAGGCAAGCGGCGTCAGGCAGGTCGTTCGGTGAGCTTCCCCCACCGCCCAGCAATCCGTGTCGATCTGGGGATTGGTAGTCGCGAAAACGAAGTCGACCAATTTCTGGGCAAGTCGGTTCGCCTCCGTGCCGACGCGACCCGACTAGTGCCTCGGCAACTCACGTTTCGAGCGGTTTCGAAGCCCTCCCAGAAGTG
>CAYTRQ010000004.1:0-16954 GCA_964440025.1 uncultured Polyangiaceae bacterium
CAATCCGGTCACTTCGATGCGGTACAGGTCAGAAGCGTTGTCGAGTGCCCACACAAAACGGTCAGCAGCGGTCAGCATGAGCCGCAACGTCTGATGATTTGCACCCAGAAAACGGTCGGCAGCGCGCACTTCGCAGGGAGCTGAGCCGGTCTCTTCCGGGTCCCCGAACCTGAGGGAGAGTCGTGCTCGAGACCTGAGCTCCCCCGTACGCGGCTCGAACCACGTGTTTTCATCGGTGTGGGTTTGCACGAACTTGTTCCACGCCAGAGAACACGACTGGTCCGTTTCATCCAACTCGGAGAACACCTCGACGCGCCTCATGTCGCGCAAACGACCGGTGGTGTCCTGACCCAACGCGTGCTCGAACACCTCCTCGTCTTCGACCGCGCTGACCGTTTGCTGCCACGAATGGAGAACATAGAGGGCCTGCAACGGCAGCTGAGGGTTCGGTTCGTCGTCCGTCGGCTCTGGTACCCGAGGCAGGTCAGCCGTACCTATCTGCAAGTAGTCGCGTTGCATCGCGATGTGCTCGGGAACCTCCTGAACGAGGCGGTTGCCCGCCAAGTAGTGAGTCCCAGCTCGAATGCTGACCGGTCGCACAGGCACCGATTGGCCGCCGATGTTGATCTGCTCTTCCAATAGAAGATCGAACGGCTGGAGCGCCACCGTTTGCTCCGGAAGGTCCTCGGGAAGCGCAGGAATCGGCCGCCCCAGAGAAAACCCTTCGTCTGGGCTCCCTTTGTGCCCGATCAGGTCGACCACAACCTGCTGGCGGTCGGCTTCCGCCAGATACTGCTGTTCACTCGCATCTGCGTCGAGCAGCACGCGCCCCTGCTGCAGACGCACACCGACGTACCGCTTTTCAGGCTGCTCCAGGAGGCGACTGATGTCTAATGTGTTCATCGAAAATCCCCAATCATGCGCGCATCACCTGACCGAAGGCCCGGATCGCAATCTTCAATTGCTCGCTGTTTTCATAGGCATCGAAGTTCGAATTGCCGTACATGACGTGATTCGAGAGCCGCACGAACAGCTTTCGCTGAGTCGGATCCTGATCTCCCGGATCTTGGCGGTTCCGATAGCTCTCCAATGGATGCGTGCACTGGTTGTACGCCACCACGGTCGACAGCTCAGCCACGCTGGCCAGCGATAAAAAGGTATTGCCGACTCGTTCAGCGATACGATTTTGAGCGACTTCAACCGTGGCCCCATACACGAACACATCACTCAGCAAGAGCTCCGAAACGTAGAGACCAAAACCAGCTGCAAGCGATCCGTACTCCCAACTGGGAGACTGCAAATGCATCCCAAACTGGTTGCCGCTCACCGATACGTGGTCGAGGGAGACAATCGCCGAAGCGAAGTGCGACAATGGCTCGATCGGCGAATTCATCCCGGGCGGATCCCAATCGTAGGTTATCTGATTATTGCAAAAGCTAAGCGCTCCGCCGAACCCCAGGACCTGTCGGGGGCTCGCTCCAGCCCCCTGAATATAATCGACAAAGAAATTGTAGCTGTCTTCGTTCTGGACTTGAGGTCCAAAGTCGAATGCTCCCGACTCGTTCGGCTGCATCTCCCAAGGTCGACCAAGATCCATAATGAACAGAACGTCGCCAATCATGCCGCGTTCCACCGGGCCATCGCCCTTGTGGTTCCCCTGGGACGAGAGGAAGTTGCTTTCGATAGCCATGGCTCCACTCCCGACCAGGTGCAGGGCGCGCCCTTCTGGATGTCGCACGCTATTTCTGGTCAGGAGCAGCGCTCGACCCGTGGAGTCGAGCCCTCGACCATCGGCAAAGATGGCATCGATATCGCCTTCCGAGCGCACATGACCAGGGGACGTTTCCTCAGCGGCGGCGCCAGCCAGCAAGATCGCAATCCCCGCGCGCACGCCACGCTCCATCCCTGTGGGGATCCCGCCAGAAGCCTGAAGCACCTCACCGTTCCCTGCAATCCGGTTGTCCGAGATGTGTAGGGAATCACCAATGGCAATGAACACGCCGCATAGCGCCACCTTGGCTCCGCCAAGTTCGAAACTACTTGGAGGGGAGTTGGCGGTGATATCGTTGCCGCGGAAGTCCCCGCCCCCCTCGACGACCGATAGGATCACCCCTCCGCGCGGCAGAAGATTGATGGCAAGCTCGGTCCTACGCTCGTAATTCGACCCCACTGGCAGTAGCGTTGAGTCACTCGCCATTCCCGCAAATGGCTGGCGAGCGTTCCCGTGGATATTGTTGTCGCTGACCGTCAAATAGCGAATGGTGATAAAGTCCTGATCAGCGGGTGTCCCCAGCACCGTCAGAGTGCTGAGTCCATTGGTACCCATGTTCTCGATGGTATTGCCAACGATCGACACGCGCTCCACAGGCTCTTCGACCAGAACCTCGCCCGGGCTGAAGGCTCTCAAATCACCATGTACGCGGGGAAACGCCATGTCCGGATCGCCGGGTTGGGAGGGATCCGGCCCCCCCCAATCGATCATGTCATGCCCTGGACCATGACTGGACGTTCCGGAATCGAACAGGACACTTCCCAGCGTGATGCCATGTCCGAGACCACCGGTCACGTGGTTGTGCCGCAAGACGGCCCCGTAGCTACCTCCTCGAACATGAATCCCACCCCAAGCCAGGTAAAGCCCGGAACTATGAGCCACCGTCTCGACCACACACTCCTCAACGAGTAGGTCACGACCATGCAAGGAAAGCGCTGCATTCTCGGTGGGGCTGTGATCCATTGATAGGCGACACTGCTGAATGTCGAGCCGCTCCGCCCCCTGAGTGAAGAGAGCGGACTCCGTGAACGCTGAAATGGAACCATCCGAAAGCTGATGTGGTCCGCTCTCCAAGACGACGTTTCTCACGATGACCTCTCCTGAGCCCGTCACCTGTACGCCGTGTTGGGCAACCGCCGAGATGTGGCCTTCCTCCAGCCGAACGGATGTACTTTGTTCGATCGACACCAACGAGCCGGCTGGAGCCGTGGAGGATGTCGAATCGCTGAGGAACTCGAAGTCCGCGATGAGCGCCTGGGTGACCCCGGACAGTCTCAGAGCCGACTGGCGTCCCGCCTCTACCAACAGATGACGAAGCCTTGGTTTCGAGCATTGCGACAACTCGAGCAAGGTAGCGTCGCTGGAACCGTTGCCGGGAATGAAAAGACCTCCAGAGAACGTTCCCGCCTCGAGGACACATTCCCGAAGCTGAAGCCCCTGTCCCCCGCTCACCAATAAGGCAGCCTGACCGACAGCCTGAACGGTAAATCCGCTCATGGAGAACCCATTGCAGTTGACAAGCGAAATGATCGCGGTCGCAACGCTGCCTTCGGCAGTTTGGATAATCGACTGACCACACCCGACGAGTGATACATTGCGCCTGCCGTTCACCACCACGGGACCGCGGTGAACACCGGGACGCACCTCGACGATCCCTCCGTCCGCAGGCAGCGCATCGATCGCGGCTTGAATCGACGAGTACTCGCCGAAGCTGACTACGTTGTCACCAACACTACGCGTGGCGCACGATTGCGTACTCGCCCTTCTCATGCGCGTCCGACAATCCTCGACAACATCGGCAAACTTGTCTTCCCCTGCCAGGAAGAAAAGAGGCGCAATGTACTGCCGCGGGCCTTGAGGTGGCACACCTCCAGCCTTGGTCAGCAGGTCGAAGGGAATACAGCGCTTAGGCGTGTCCACCCTGAAACTCGCGGTCCAATAATCGCCTCCTCGTCCGGCTTCGTGAAAGACGGGCACGATACCGGTATCTCCGAGCGGGAGACGGGACGCCGTCGAAAGGTGAACCTCATCCGGGGACGACGCCTCATGCCACAACCGCATGAAGAAGAATCGGCCGTCCGAGCCTTCGGGATCGAAGTGGTTGAGCTGATGTGCGGCGGGGTGACGCGAGTCCCACCGCGTGACGAACTGGACCATCTCCGAAATACCGCCGCCCATTTCGAGTTCGAAGCTCTGCGTTGCCGGATCGTACGTGGACTTGGCCCGCGCAAAGGCGCCAACCTGATCGGCGATTTTCTGAAAGTGCGGATCCTGTCGTCCAAGCTTTTCCGCCCCGTCCAAGATTGCCCCAAAGGGGAGGATCTCAACGACCCGACCCGAGCGGGGAGAATGTTCGGCATCCTTGGGTGGCGTGAGAAGCTTGACGGTCACTTTGCCTTGGCCCGGTGAGCTCAGCCCCATCACTTTGACGCGGTAAAGCGGAGCCGCGTTGTCCGTCGCCCACACGTATGTGAAAGATGAGGTCAGCATCAGGCGAAGGGTCACGTTTTCGTGTCCCAAATAACGAGCAGTCGGACTCATCTCGCACGGAGCGCAATCCCCGCGGTCCTCCTCCTGGAACGTCAACTGCAACCGACCTTGACTGACTAGTTCGTTATTGTCGGGATTGAAGACACAACGTGTGATCTCCTGGCGTCGCACCAGCTCCTGGAACGCGGTACGGCAATCGTTGATGCCGGGCGGCAGGTTGCCCAGAATCTCAACGCGATGCATGCGGCGCACACGAGTCGTCGCATCCGCTCCAGCCAGGGCTACCTCGCGGATCTCCTCGTCCTCGACAGCGCTGACATCCTGCTCCCAGGCTCTGACATAGTAAAAGTTCGAAAACGGTGGAAAGACATCAGGCGCAGGAGAGCTGGGGGAAACCGGCGAGGGACTCCCGGGAGAACTGGGGCTTGGCGAAGGCGACGGGGATGGGGACGCAACGGGATCCAAGAATGGAACATCCGATCCACGCATCTGCAAATATCCTCTCTGCATGCTCACATGTTCCGGGCTCTCGAGAGCGTAGCGCTTCCCACCCAGATAGAGAGACCCGGCACGAATGCTGACAGCGTGAACCCAGCGTTGACTCGATCCCAACACCACGGATTGCACGGGTAAGTTTCCACCCTCCAAAAGGGGAGCGGTTTGCTCCACTGTCCCGCTGAGAGGCAGCGGCTGCCCCGGAGAAAGCCCTTCATTGGGCGACCCTACGGGACCAACGAGAGCAACCAGCGCTTTTTGCTGCTCACTATCGCGAAGGCGCGCTTCTTCATTGAAGTCTGCGTCGAGCAGAGGACGCCCTTGCTCAATGCGGGCTCCTGTGTACTGCTTTGCAGGCTGATCGAGGTGGCGGCTAACGTCTGAACTCGGCACAGTGGTTACTCGGCGTTGGAGGGAACGGTGATGAAGGGCTGCTCGCCCTCGGTGATGTATTGGGGCACCACGCCAACAGGCTGGAACTCCTCGACCTTGGATTGAACGCTGGCCAGATGGATCGGGCGCAGCGTGAAAGAGAACGCGCCCATTTCTGATCCGCTCTCTGCTCCATCTCTGACCTCGAGCGGAGCAGCTTCCGACAGCTGCATGTATCCGGGATCTCCGAAGCGGCGCGATACGAAGAAGTGTGGTTCGACACGCTCCAAGTTAGCGATGCGATAGAACTTGGGAGCTCGAGGCTTCCCATCGTCGAGGGGCAGCTCCGCGAGTGAGGTGGCACCATAACGGAAGCAGCTGGCTTGCGTGTTGGCAACGAACAGCCCACCCGTCACAATGCAGTCACTGGCCACAAGCAGTTCGGCAAAAACATCCCCAAGGACCGATACCCCATTCATGCGCACTTCGCCGGTCGAAGAAGAAATCGCACGAACCCGCCCTTGAGAGTCAGGTTCTGCGCGGCGGCCGTCGATGATGCTGTCGACGACGCATAGCTGCTCCAACTCACCTCCGTTCGCCGTGTCCACATGGATGGGACCAACAATGGACCGATCAATCACCAGGCGCCGAATCTTGCTTCGAATCACGAGGCGCAAGGCAGCCACCGATGATCCGTCTGCACGTACTCCACCCGGATCAAGGGTGGATTGGCGAATCACGACCTCGTCCCAGTCAGGTTGTTCGGTATCACCTCCAACACCGCTACCAATCACGACGTCCGACCGAGAGTCGTACAAACTCCCCAGCCATACCCCGAGAATCTCGAGCCGCGCAGGCTCGGAAGCATCACGGAGGAAATGGGCTACATCCGTTCCATCGCCTTCGAGGAGAAGGTACGGACGTTCCTGTCCTTGCAAAAGCAACAGGTGCTCCGACGCGCTAGCGCTCAACAACAACCGATAGGTCTGATTGTCTTTCAGTGTCAGGCCCGTTTGACCCGAGTTCAGGGAGATCGTCCCTCCTCCCGTCTCCTCCTGGGTTCCCTCCTGAAGGACTCTTGGAACCGGCAAGGCTCCAATGGGCCCGGCGAGGCCAATCGCATGAAGACGGGGGGTAAGGACTAAGTCAGCGTCGGCCGAGAGCAACACGCTCCCGTTCAGCGTAGCTGCAGCAGCGAAGAACGACCCTCGATATTGGCCTTCGGTGAGGGGCTGCAGCGTAAGCTGAGCTGCAGGGGCCACCAGCCGTCCCCAAAAGGGCTTCGTCAGGGTCAGGCTCGCGCCAAAATAATCCAACTGGAAGTTCGCCGGATTCCCCCAAACGACCCTGATGGTGCCATTCAACTCGAGCAAATTCTGAACGCTCAACTGCGCAGGCGACATCAAGTCGAGATCGAGGAATGCACCCACGTCCAACGTGAGTTCAGTGAGTCGCACGTGTCCGCCGCTCAGGAGCAAAGTACCTCCAGCCTGGACATGCACCGAGCCATAGTCCCCGGCAGCAAGTTCGACCGTTTCGTCGGCAACGATGGTGGTGTCGGCTCCGCCCGCAAACACGACTTGAAAAGTCAGCACTTCGCTTGTGGAAAACCCGCTCGTGGATTGGGTTCCGGTAATCGTTCCCGAGTTGTTGATGACGCCCGTGGCTGTTGCGTCTCCGTCCACGAGCGCATTGCTCGCCACAATGATGTCTCCGCCAGACCACACTGCTTCGACCGCGGAGTCGACCCCGATGGTCACCGGGGCGGCGGCCGTCCCGACGACGGCACCGGTGCCATTTTCGCCTTCCACGATGGCGCCATCCACTGACAGGGCTCCCCCATCAGCAAACAGCGCGACCTGCTCTGGCGTGACCCCAGTGGGCAACGAAATCGAGACAGAATAATCGTTTCCGGAACCCCCTACCACGAGCGACGGACTCGGGACTTGGGTGGTGCTGCTGTTATATTCGACCACGGGCAGCGTGCCGTCCCAAGGCACGAGCGTGAGAACCTGGTCGGGTTGCGTGGAAATGGTCTGAGCGAAAAAGCTTCCAACGAGCGAACGGGTCTGGTGAAGGGCCAAATCCGCCAGAGGCGCTACGACAATGCCATGATGCGTATTGGGCGAATCCAGGAAGACACTTGAAGTCATCACAACGAAAAACATGTCAGCGGCCGCACCCACAACAAATGACGTCACGGCCCGATGGGTCAGACTAGAGCTGACGAACAGGTACACCTTCCCGGCAGACGCATCGACAAGCAGGTTCGCCGACGAATCCAGCAACAACTGCTCGAAGAAGTAGTTCCCGGCCGTAACGCGAAGCGTCGCGCCCGCCCGCACGGTGACGTTGCGGTAGGAACCCGGAGTCAACGCCAGTTCACCGGACTCGACGGTGTGATCCACATCATTATGAGCGGGAAACGAGACCGTGAAGTCGAGGAGTGCGGCCAAGTGCGACAAGTCGACCGAAGCGTTTTCTTCAGTGTTCGCTGTATCCGTGATGTCCGACGTGGGATCTTGGCTGGTGATCGTTCCCGCAGTCTTCACGAAGCCGTTCACTTGAGCCCGGTTGGCGAAAAAACATCATCCCCAGCCCATACGTCGCCTACGCGGGAGTCGACGCCCAGACGAACCGCTTCGGCGACACCGGTAGCGCCGCTTGCGATCGTTGCGAAAGTCCCTCCACCGTCGGTGGTGACTCGATCGCCAATGCTCACTGGGCCGGTCTGTGCGTAAAGCACGATCCCTGTGGATTGCGGATCCGGACCGCCCGGATTGGGGTCGCCACCCGTGGACGGCGAAAACTGAGCCTGGGGGAAAGCAAAGCGACCGAGTTCCGGGTGGACCAAGACACGCACGTCATCATGGCCGGGAACAGGGTGGCAGGCGCGAGAGCCGAGGTTTGCTCCGGTGGTTTCATGAAATGGCACGGCGGCAGACGAACCAACGTCCTCGAAAACGACACTACCGCGTCCCTCGTCAGACAGGCGAAGCGATCCGGAATCCGCCGTGACCGCCAGCTCGAGTAGCAAGCTGTACCACGTCGGCGTCGGATCGAAGTTCACCCCTTGCTGCTGCAGTAGCTCGCGCAACCGGGGTTCACCGATCACCACGAAGCCAACCAACTGAGCGACAGCCTCGACATCCGTGACGGTCGCCGCACCGGACTGAGCAACTTGCTCCACGTCTCCGTCTTCCACCAGAAAGGCAGCGTGTGAGTAGAACCGGCAGCGCATGACCTGTGACACCTGCCACTCCTCAGCGCCGATACAGCGGGGATCACAATCCGCGTCGTTTGCGCTCCCACCGTCGATCTCAGAGGCAGGCAGGCGGTCCAAGGATGAGTGGGACCAAGGTGGACCGCAGTTACCGAGCCGTTCTGGAGGGCGGCCCACCACAAACAGCGGCACATCCCGACCGCTCGGATCGAATGTATGGGTCACCGGACCAGGATCATTCATCGTCGCAGGCGTCACCCCGGACAACACGTACGCCTGATGGCGGAACAGGTGAAAATTGACCTTTCCAAGGTTGAACCGTCCACGCTCCCCGCGAAGCTGACGTGCGTCAGGCGTCCGGAAAAACTCTTCGAACGGGCCTCCCGTGAGCTCGGCGGAGCGGGCAGACGACAGATCTGCGGTGCCAGCACGTGGCGTCCTCGTATGGGTGCCGAGCGCGACTGGAAAATGATCGAGGCGGTGCGGGGTTCGGGCCAGGCGACGAAAAGCCTCGACGAGCAATGTATCCCAACCAGAGATCTCGCGGACCAACCCTTCAAGCAACCCGGGCGTGCCGCGACGGCGCCTGAAGTGGACAGTCCGTGCCACGTCGACGCGCCGGCCGCGGGAGTCCAAGGCCGGCAGCATTCGCGTCCCGACCAGGTCTCCCAGGTAGGCGACCGCCCAGTCGTCGGCCGTCTCGATGTGCTGGTCCTCCCACAACCGATCGATACTACGCCGTGCTCGCGCCGCGTCTACGGCAATGACTTCCACGATTTGGCGCAGCACGCCCGGCCGATCCCCTGTCGAGTCCTCGAAACGATGGACCTCGGGTATCATCGCCCAGAGCCGCTCAGCGTAGTACCGCTCGTATTCGTCAGTCGTGGCCATTGCTCAACTTTCTCCCCGGTGCACCGGTTCAAGGACTTCTTCGTTGGTTGCCTCCGAAACGGTCACCTCGATGGCGCCCGGACCGAGAAAATCGAAGTACTGGTTCTGGCCTGGCGAAACGAAATCGCGGGTCGCTAAGTCGAGCACCTTTCCTTGACCGACAATCGAGGCTCCCTCGACAGCCAACACACCGGGTACTTCGAGAACAGCCTCATAGATGGGACTCACCCACAGCCGTCCGCCAATCACAGCACGCTCAGCACTCAGCACCCGGTGAGCTGCGGTGAGCGATTCAGGAATTGCATCGAGAATCTTGGACAACTCGAAACGCCCATCAACCACCAGGCGCAGCGACAATCGACGCCGACGAGGTTGGGCTCGCTGAACCGTCACTGGAAGATCGGGGTCCGCCATCGCGATCAGTTCGGACAATATGTTGGCCTCGTTGACGTCGCCGATGTAGCTGACATGCACGCCACCCACCTGCCTTTCGGGCAGCCAACGGAACTCAGCCGAAGCCCGCACAACACCAATCACCCGCTCAGCCAGAGCCTGAAAATCGGCCACTGACACTGCCCGGCCGATCAACAGCAAAGACCGGGGTGCGCTCGTACGTAACGTTTCTTCATCATCAGGGTCCCGCCCAGGACGCGCTGCAACGGGACTCCGTACCGAGCGCAGCCCCGGTACCGAACGCGCGAGCTGAGTTACTGCACCTGCGGGGGGCGCCTTCGCCCCTGCGCCGAATCGATAGCGAGCAACAACGTTGTCTTCACCTGCGGGTAGCCGGGCACCGCGCCGGCCGTCACCAAAACGCACGACTGTCTCTTGTTCGTCGTCATGCCGCACCGTAAACACTTGATCTTGTGGCCCGCAGCCAAAGAAAGTGCGCACTTCTCGCCATTCGACACCATCTACCGTGATGGTCAGTGTGGAGGCGATGCCTCGCGGAGTGCCAGGTGCCGGCAGATAGGTGAGCGGTTTCTTCCGCAGCTGAAACGTCTGGTGCGTTCGACGCGGATCGCCACTGCCGAGGACCTCACGATGGACCGTCTCTCCCCGCGAAGCCGTCAAAACATTGCCGAAAACGCTCAATTGGGTCTCAAACGCAGGAAGGCCCCGGACGGAAAGCGTCTGTTCCACACCGAACATTCCTCGACGCGTTGCATCGATTTCCACACTTCCTCGTACGTGAGCTCCCTCGTCCTGCGCACCTCGAAGGAGCAGTTCGCCCGCCACGGTCGAGCCACTTGGCGGCACCGGGACGACTCCCTCGATGGGAACACGTTGACCGCCGGTGATGTCGCTCGGCCGGACGAGCGGCGAGCGAACCGTGGTCATCTTACCGGCTGACGTCCAGTCGAAGTGGAGCATGTGGGCCTGAGCCGAGCCAGAAAGCCCGTTTGGACCGAGGAACACGGTCACCTGGCTCGCCGGCATAGTCAGTTGCCCTGGTGCTGGTGGCCCCGCTGGCGCCCCATTGTCGTCCACAAACGTCGTGCTCGCGTGAATGACCTGAGCAAACAATAACAACGACTCGTCCTGCTCGCTCGTGATTGCAATCCTGGATCCAGAACGAAGGCTTGGAATCACTGCATTCAAGCGAATCGTGGTTTTCTGCGTCGCGGCAGTGGGGTTGTCCACGGATTTCACGCCCGCCGAGTTGCCGGGCGTCCGAACACGGATTTCCTTCGGATCGGTGCCGTTTTGAAAGGAGAGACCTCGCGACAGCTGAACTTCCACGTAGGATCGGCCGTCCTTCCCTTCAAAGGGGGTCGCACTGAGCAACCGAGCCACCTGATTTCTTGTGCGCCACTGAAACCAGAGAATCGAATCTGGCCCCGCACCCAAACTGCCGGCTTCGAACGCAAAATGGCGGGTGGGAGAGCCGGGAGAGCTGGGAGACGCCCCCGTTCCCACGGGATCGGCCGCCACCGTCGGCGTATCCTGAGGCAGAAGGTTGTTGTCCAGCGGTCCCACGGTCCACTCATTCCGCTGCGGTTCAATTTCCGTCGGCTGGTCCAGCTCGAAAACCTGAGGCGCTTCGTCATCGAAGGCGTCTGATCGAAAGCCGACCCCTGCTGGGAGGATCACGGGAGCTTGCCCGTCGGCGATCGCGCCCAGTGAGACGCTCCCCGCGATGCCCGGCGCTTGAATGTACCCCAAGAGCTCGATCAGCCGACGCAGCGATGGTCGCCGCTGAGCCGTGCGCAAGTAGCTTTCGTTCGCAATCCGTTCGTCATAGAAGTTCAAGACGTCGGCCACATAGGCCCACATCTCTAGCCACATCACCCCCAGGTCCCGCTCCCCGCGCGCAGCCCAGGAGGACAAAGCAGAGCCTTGGCTCGCATGCACGCCCGAAAGCAGCGCCTGCCGCACGTTGGAAAACGTACGCGTCTGACGCGGTAGGGCATCGAGGGCTGCCGCGATCTCCGGTTCGAAGTTCACGACGACGTCGTCGCAAGGACAGATGCTTTGGTCGTGAGTTGCCATCAGGCTCCTCCCTCCGCGAGTAAAATGAGAGTCCCGTCCTCGGGTCGATTTCGATCGTCATCCAGGCGAAGCACTTGGTCCGGTGCCACCGTCTGGGTCAACTTCCTAAAGTCTTGCATAGGGCTCACTCCTCGCAGACGAAGGCGGATACGCCGAACTGCTCTGACTCCAGGCACTGCCTGTACGGCGGCTTCGAGAGCTGCCCGCCTCAGCGGCGTACCAAAGGTAAAGGCGTCGGGATGAAAAAAGCGCCTTTGCCCCGCAACGTCCCCAACAAGCACCTCACGCACCTGCCGTAGTACTTCGACGGCCGAGGCTGCCGGTTCGATACAGACCGTCAACCGCAAATCGATAGGGACAAAACGCGGCTGCAGCACCCTGACTTCCCGTCCGATCTGACGCACGCAGTCCATCCACGCCGTCGCCAACGAAACCTGCTCTTCGGTCAACTGCGTCGCCCCTTGGGGATCGAGTGTCACGAACGTCGAAAGCCATGTGCCCGTCCATCGCGAGGCACCATCCGCTCGCTGTACGAAGTCGAGCGCCTCGGCCCGCGCGCCGTAGTCCTCGGGGCGCACCGCAAAGAGCGGTTCGGCCTGATAAGCCTCAGGAGCCAACAGACGAATGTCGTCGGCGCTTTCCGGATCCACCCCGGACTCGATGGCCAGGGGATTGTTGACGGCCGTCACGAAGGCCGACAACCCATTTGGATCCTCCTGCCCTTCTCTCGCACTCAAAGCCGAGACCGCACCGGCTGGCAGATTTCCACGCCTCCCCGGCCCAGTGCGGTAGGTCACCTCGAATTCGCTTTCTGGCGGGGGCACGAGTCCGAATTCGCCATCACCAAATCTCAACGAGTATCCTTCTCCCGTCGCGTAGTCTTGGTGAATCAACTCCCGTCCTTCATTGCGAAATGCCCGGACACGCGTCCACAAACCGTCTTCCAGCGTAAATGCCGCATCGCCGCGCGCAGCTCCGAGAAGGCTCCTCCGATACGTCCACTCCTGACCATCGTTGAGTCGGCGAAGGGCAATCTCTGGCCGCGCCGTACGCAGCGCCGGCCCGAGAAACCCCAAGCCACGACTGGCAGTCTCGGTCAATCCATAGAGTACGATCGGAGCTCGCGATCGGACGTCGACATCCCGCCCGAGGCACAGTTGGTCTGCATCGACCGTTTCGCCGCTTTCGACGTCAACACGCCGACGACTCAACGCTCCCTGGCGAACAACCGCGTGGCGCCCCACCCCGTCGGTACTATTGGCAAAGAACCGCTCAACCACGGTTTCGCCAGCCGTGGCGGGGACCACATTGAGTGTCAGGCTCAGGACGTACTGATTGATTTGGTATGGCAGAGGTTCCGCGAAGCGAATGCGGGTCAGCGGCGAGTCCGGTTCAAGAGGATCGACTTCAGACCGAATGTCCACAACCGATACCACAAGCCGCCGCGCAGGAACCGCCGGATCAGCTGGATTCGTGCTCAACAGCATCTTGGGCGGGGTCTTCGACGTTTCGATGTCTCCGACAACAACGACCTCTTGGGCTCCCCGGGGCAGACATGCTGCGTCGTCATCGAAGATGTACGGCTCGAGAGCGTCGATATTCCATGACCGATCGACAAAATACTCGGTCGCATCGTTGAGCCCTTCTCCTACCTCGAAAGGAATTGCCTGCTCACCTTCGGCTCGCGCCCAAACACGACCACGCTTCGGCAGAAGTCCAAGTTCGACATCCGATTTAACGTGAAGCGCCAGCCAGGTTCGTGGACTTTGGCCGTCATGAATTTCGAAGTCCACAAGTCGCGCTTTGTGACGCAAACTTCGGCGCTGCGTTGCCGTTTCAAAGTACGCCTCCCGCCCAAGACGGTCTTGCAGGTACGACAGCTCGTCCCCAAGCGCCGCGAACACTTCAGCCACCATGACGCCGACATCGGCCTCGATGGGGAGTTGCCACTGGGGATGCCGTTGTGCTGCGTAGTCGAGCAACGCCTCTCGAAAACTCGTGAAGTCACGCGCCAGGTAGTCGACAGGAAAGTCAACGAGCTCTTCAGACGGGCAGTTCACTTCTGAAGGCAAGCAATCCGAACCATCGTCACAGGCGACCTTGAAGCTGAACGAAACGCCGTTAAACACGGGATCAATTCGAGAGAACGGCTCACTGACTCCGTCGGGATTCGCCAGAGGGTCAGTGATAGTACTTCGATAGCGACCAAAGCCGCCCGGCTCCTCGACGCGCAGAGCTAGATACACGCGCCCCAGCTCTGGGTGCGTCTGCACCTGTTGCCCAGCCACTTCGATGATTTCGGTGACGACTAACGGCTGGGCCGATGAGTCGTCCACGCGGATGATCTCGATATTCCGTGGTTGCAGCGCGTCCGCTCCAGAAAACCCCGGAGAAAGCTGCGTCGCATCGGTCAGAAAGAAGATATGGATCAGCTTTTGGTCACAAGCATCGACGATGTGAACGAAGTCGATGCCCGTGAATTTCGTCGCATTCTCCACAAGAATGCGCGCGCGATCTCCTCGAGATTGAGTCATAAGACGTTCTCCTTGAGAGCTCTCATTGGGTCACCTCGAGATTCAACACTTGCTGGTCTCCGCGTGCCTTCAGCGTATAGACGACAGTCACGTTCAAGCGGGCGTGGTCCGCCTCAGCCACCACGTCGTCCACGGTGATCAAATGACCAAGCCAGCGCTCGAGGGCTTCGAAAATTGTCGTCTGCAACAACGCCGCGGTCGTATCGTCGTTTGGCGCAAACACCATACGACGGAGCCCCGCTCCGAAGTCCGGCCGATGAGCTCGTTCACCGGGCGCGGTCAGTAGGACCTGCCTGATGAGCTGTCCCACATAACGCGGATAGTCCGTCTCTTTACGGACCTGACCTCGCGCTCCGTCGATGCGAACCGGAAACCTGAATGCCTCGAGAGAGCCAGTCATGTTCCCTCCGAAACTCGCGGGTCGCCACCCACGACGGTCATCACCGTCACCGACCCCATCGCCGAGGGGTGTACCGAATTGCCAGTACTCGAAGCCGAAACCAGCAAAACCCCACTGGCCAGAACCTTGCCAGGACCCGGCAGCCAGACACCCGTGCCCCCATCAGAGAACACGACGGCATCCGCGCTGGTTCCGAAAGGCCCCGCCCCGCCCAGCGCACGCGTGTTCGGCCCAGTCATGGCGGTGCCGGGCACCAGACCGAGGATTTGAGTCGGAGAAGAAACCGTTGCACCAGCCATCACAGCACCTTGAGAGCTCCCTTATTCACGTTGACCCCGTCAGCCCCGAGCGCGACTTCTCGGCCCGATGAGGTCTGGACAGTCACTTGGGCGCCCTTGACCTTCACGCCAAGCGCTCCCAGTACGATCTGCGCACCTGATTGGTTCTCGACGACAACCTCTCCTGTTGCATCGTCGATGCGCAGGGTAAACTTGTCGGTTTTGAGGAACTTCACGGTCGGCACGGCGTCGGAACGCGGCAAGTCGCCGTCGTTCCACAAACACCCAGTCCAAACAGGTTTGTCGGGATCTCCAGCCTCGAATTCGACCCACACCTGAGTGCCGCGATCCGGCAAAAAGAAAAAGCCCTTCGAGGCACCCGCATACGGAACGCAAGGCCAAGCCCAAACCTCGCGATCCCCCAGCACCCCCGGCACCCGCACTTGCAAGCGTCCCCGTTGCTTGGGGTCCAGGTTGCTCACAACCTCACCGCGGTGCTTCGTGAGGAGCATCATTCGCTCCTGAAGCAGTGCACTTGCCGCCACGACGTCGTCGCTCATAGGAGCCCCCCTACCGGACTTCCTTGTCCAGTCCCATTACGTCTCAATTGGATATCCATGTCGTGCCCCACTTCCGTGGCTCGATGTTGCACGCTCCACACAAAGTACTCACCATCATCGATGCTTCCGGCGCCTTGCACCCTGACCACCTGCCGAGGGCGGACCAGACTACCCAGCTGAAACGCGGTCGTTTCCACGTTTGCCTCGACGGTCCATGATGCGTCGTTGAGCGCCGCTTCCGTCAGCCGTCGCGCTTCACTCGCATTGCCGCCGCCCATCACAGCTCGTTGCACCGGGGCGTTTCCAGAAGCTTGTCCCAATGTAGGTGTACTCGGGCCGCGCACCTGCGTGCGCTCCACTCTCCCCGTGTCGACATTGACGCGACTCATCGGACCACTCTCATTGGGCATGTGAGTCTTGCGCCGCGAGCGAAAGCTATCGATTGTGTAGTTCGGGTCCCCAGTGTTCAAGCGAAACACCGGTGTCTTCTTGCCTCCCAATGTCGAAACAACCTGGCGTACGGCGTTACCGAGAGCACCTCCCGTACCTCGAGCAGGCTGGGAGCGGAAGTGAGCAATTTCGACGATCTTGCCTGGCGTCAATTTCCAATCGATCCAGAACTCCACACCAGTCTTGGCGGCCAGCTCTTGAACGAGCTTCAAGTCCGAAGCCGTCTGATTCAGTGTCTTCGTGATCGGTGTATAGATTTCGCTCTCGACGAACTCGATATCCGGCACAAATCCCTGCTTGGTCAAAAGCCCGGCGACGATCGTCGGGACCGCGCCGGAATGGGCCCCGAAGTCGGAATGATTCCGATCCATGAGGACACGCCGATCGGTGCCCTGGATATCCAAAAAGGACCCCGCACCACCGTGACACAGAGTCGACTCCCGTCCTTGAATGATTCCGTGCACCAGCACCTCTGGCGTCTGATCGATGAATGCGACAATGGTCAGCTCGCGGTCTTGCCCAGGTACGAGGCGCTTGTCGTTGACGAACTGGAAGTCCGTCCCGTCCACGTCGCTCGCGAGACGAAAACGGAATCGGGACTCTCCCCGTACCGATTCAGTGACTTCCAATTCAGTGAGCGCCGCAGACATTTGCTCGTCCGGACGTCCATTGAACAGGATTTGATGAGTCACGTTTGCCATAATTACAAGGGGTTTGAGGCGGGATCTGAGCAAAAGGATTCAGAGACACCTCACCGCATCGGATTGGGAATGGACACCTTTTCTCTTTCTTCCAAGGCGTCGACCAGCAACGCATCGTTGACCTCACAGATGCGCCAGTAGCCATGAGGGTCGCGCAAATACCCTTGCGCAAGCTGTCCTAAGCTCTGACCGTCACGTCGGACATGTTCTCCAATAGGTCGTTCGTTCGGTGGCTCAGGGATGGGAAGAGCCCGCACCTCGCGCGGGGGAGGGACCCGCGTGCGATCGAGCACGCG
>CAYTRQ010000004.1:16964-34357 GCA_964440025.1 uncultured Polyangiaceae bacterium
GCACCTCGCGCCCGCGGGTGTCGATCACCGTATAGGTTTCGAGAGGAGGCTTCACGTAGCGGCTGTTTTCGTCGAATTGTGCCATGGGACCTAGAAGGGCAAGATGGCCCGAAGTTCATCAGCGTGAGTCAAGGTGCTTGCTGCTGCCAAAGCGGTCTGCTGCGCCCGGTGAGCCGTGTAGGCTGCTCGCGCGATCGCGACACTCGGACTTGAGAGGCCGGTATACGCATCCGGAAGCTGCACCTGCATGGTGACGCTCAACGTCGCACGCAAAGGCCGTAGCGACGGCAGATATTGTTGTTCTTCGATTGTGTATTCGGTGATGAGTACGGGCACGATGCGGCCCACTCCCCACACGAAGAGGGTCACGGGTATCGAGGGGCGACTCGGCGGCACTGGCACGCCGGCCGCGCTCAACGCTTGAGACGCAAGGTCGACGACGAGAGCCAGTGGATTGCCCTGGGGATAAAGCAAGTTTTCAATAGCTGCGATTCGCTCTCCCACACCCACCAGCTGCGAAACCGGCTCCCCGTCTTCGAGCTGATCGCTAGCGTCCAGATGCAATTCTTGAATACTTATCGTCTCCTGAGGATCGGAGGGTTGCGCCGTGTTGTTCTGCGACCCCTGTCCTTTCGTGTCGCTCACTTGCTGCGGTACCCACGGAGTAAGCGAGCGGGACAGGCTTTCCGGATTGAATTGAAAGGGAATAATTTGTGGGACTGGGATCCCCACGGTTTCGGTGAGCTGAACGATCGCTCCCTTTTGAAGCTTTGGACTTCTCGAAAACCCCGTATCAGGCATCCTGTCCTCCGTCTGCTTGATGTTGATCGGCCGTGCCACCGCATTGCATCGAACCAATCAGCGACTCTTCGAGAACACGACAAATCGCCTCGACCTGAGCTAGTCGAGTCCGACTGCGCGCCTTCGTGGATAATTCGAGAGCAGCTCGAATTGTCGGTTCCCTATTAGCAACGAAATCAGAAGAGTTACCCAGACGAGCCGCAGTGACGCGAAGCGCCTCATGTACGAGACCTTCGGCCTGCGAGGAACTCATCCCCGACACTCGCACGCGCAACCGGTCAATCTGAAACCGTGGGCTCACACACCGCGCATCCGTGCGCGGTGCGACCTCCGGAGAACTCGGCCGTTCGGCGACCTGCCCACGATCGCTTTCAGACCTATCGCCCATGCTGCCCTCCCATAGCGCGCTTCGCACGCGTCCAATCAGCGGTCACCAGCTGGCGACCTTCCTTGTTCAATTCGCGCTGGATTCCATGAAGCACATGTTCGACACGTACTGTCTGCGCAGCCCGGCCGGCCGAAAAGACAGCGCTCAGGATTGCGAGCTTAATTTGCGCACCGCTCACATCGAAGCATTCGCCGAGGACCCGAGCACCCGGCTCCAAAAGATCGTCGGCTGGATTTTCGACGAGCTCTCCGAGCAAACGCTCGAACATGAGCTGACGTTCCATCGCGGTTGGCCGGGAAAACTCGAGCACGTAGCGCAATCTTCTCACGAATGCCCGGTCGATATTGGAGCGACGATTCGTCGCCAAAAGCGCGACCCCATCGAACTCTTCGAGGTGCTGCAACAGGTAGTTCGTATCAGAGTTGGCGTAGCGATCGTGCGAGTCCTTCACCTCGGTCCGTTGCGCAAATAGGGAATCCGCTTCATCGAAGAACAAGACGGCATTCATTTCCCGAACCTGGGAGAACACACGACTCAGATTTTTAGCTGTCTCGCCGATGTACTTGCTCACGACCTTGGCCAGGTCGATCCGCAACAGATCGAGCCCGAGTTCGGAAGCCACCACCTGCGCGGCCATGGTTTTCCCCGTGCCCGGTGGGCCGGAGAACAATCCCACGATCCCCCTTCCTCGAGGGAAAAGCCGACGAGCTTGGGACCTCTGCCAGAATTCACGACGATGACGTGCTTCGTAGAGGAAGTCATCAAGGGAGCTGCCTAGTGCGCCAGGTACGACCAGATCAGATCTCGAAAATGGGCACTCGAGGACTTCCGCGTAATCCCCGAGGCGTCCGCGTGTGATGGCACGACAAGCTGCACGAACCTCATGCACTTCCGTGAGCTCTCGGCGTCCCAGGTCCACCAGATCGCCCACATGAACCCGGTATTGCCGAAACACACTCTGCTGCTCCCTCGACTCCCAGGCGACCGAGGCCGGCAAAAAACGACGCCAAAGAGCATCGAGCTCGTCGCCTTCGGGCGCCTCGAGCGTCACCGCGTCGTCGACCGTCGAGCTGCTCGCAGGCACCG
Source organism: uncultured Polyangiaceae bacterium (assembly GCA_964440025.1). Taxonomy (GTDB): domain Bacteria; phylum Myxococcota_A; class Polyangia; order Polyangiales; family Polyangiaceae; genus NIC37A-2. The sequence goes on from CAYTRQ010000004.1 coordinate 19,240, forward strand.
TGCTGACCGAATCCCCCAACACGAAGGACAGCGGCACCAATGCTGGCAATGACGGCACTCGTCGGCGCAAGTAGTCCTGCGACCACACCACAGCGTGCCCCAAGACGAGTGCCTGGCGTTGGACGCGGAGATAAAAGTCGGCGAACTCTTCATCGTCAACGCCTTCACTTTCGATAAAATATGCGGGCATTCCTACACGCTCAGCCACACATCCCGAGAAGGATCGACGACCAGCTCCGGACGTCCCCCGCACGAGGATCCGAACCGGAGCGTTTCGGGTCGCCCGCAGGACTGCTTTCGTGGTTTTCTCGACCGGCCAACTGTCCAAAGGACGCACCGCAGGAATCGCGTGAATACGGCCAGCCAGCTCCGCGTCCCCTTCCACCTTTCCCAAAAGCATACTGAGCGCAAAAGGGTCAACGTGAACACAGGATGGATCCTGAGGACCGACTCCACGTTCCTCCACGAGGCGCCATCGAAAAAGGGCGCCGGAGTAGGCCACAGCCAAGGGGGCAGCTCCGGTCAGCCGCGCAACCAATGCGCGGTTCAGGTAAGTCCATTCCACCCGACCAGCCAAATGTGCAAGGTCAACACGAAGGTTCGGCTCAAGTTCGATTGCGGCGGTCAACCAAAGGAGCTCCTGCTCCCGGTGATCCAAGTCCAATACCTCAACCAACCAGCGAGCCGATTCAGGGACCTCCTTTGAAAGTTCGGACCATGCGAGCCCGGGAGCATTCCGAGGGTCGGTCCCCGAGGCCCGTTCGATGAGAGCGCGAGCCCAACAAACCACGCGCTCCGGTAGCGATACACCTTCCTCACCAACGGCCCAATCAATGTAGTCCGCCGCCCTCGCGGCGGTGGCTCTTTGTGTGTGAAGAGGGAAAGACGCTGCCATGTCAACTCTCCAGCCACTCGGGAGTTGCCGGCACACCGCGGACGAGCAGGTTCACGGCGATCGGCGTCTCAACCGCAGGCACCGCGTCCCCTCGGAGGACGAAGTGGACGGAGGTGTCGGTTCCGTCCAAAATGACGAAGAATTCCCCTGGTTGCAGAGTCGCTGTGTTGGCGACACGTGAGTACACGTGATCGTCGATCATCAATGCGACCTCGTCGTCCGCCAGTGTGTGCAAATACTGCCCTTGCACCGACAAGACGCGTTCCGTCGTTCCGCTAATGCCAAGGGTCTGTGGAATGATGGTGAGAGGGCACGAGTTGGATGTTAGGCGAAGCCCTCCTAGACGTTCATCCCGTTGCAGGACTCGAATCGAATAAGCACCGGGGAACACGGGAACGTCTTGGAGACCTGCCTCGCCCAGTTTTTCTCCCCGTAAGGTCTCGCGAACTCGGAAGGACAACCGATCGGGTCCAACATCGAATTCCCATGCCGTGTTGTCGGACGTACCGTCAATAGCGGCTCTGACCGACACGTCTTCGCCCGCAACGACAATCGAACGGGTGGGCGCGAGACCCTGCGCGCGAAATTCCACAAAGCTGTTGTCGCTAGCCTCGCCACCGGGGTCACTTCCGCGCGAATCGATCAAGCTGGGCCGCGGAGGAGACGCAGTCAACGTTTCTTGTTCCCTGCCGGTCCGAACCGGCAACGCGAATGTCAGCTCGCTGAGACCGGAAAAGAGCTGTGGTCCCATCGAAGCCACAACCCCACCCCCGATACTGTAGACTCGCCCAGGGATCACCGTGGGCAAAGTGGGCTCCAACACGGCTACTCGCGCCTCCACGAACAAGGAAACGCGCGGCATCGTGTTTTGTTCCGATCCCCAAAAGGAAATCGTCTCCTCCATCCTGGCTGGGCGCAAAACGAACTCGATGGGCTGCCCAAACATCGAGCTTGCAAGCACGGGTTCTGCCACCGGATCCGAGGTGGGGTTTGTCAATATCAACGAGCTATCAACGACAGGATAGTCGTGAAGTACTCGAGCCACGTATCCAAACAGATCTTGAATCGCGAGATGGTTGAGTTCTTCTGACTGTTCTCGCACCGACAGCACGTACTGCAGGATCAGCGCCATCGGGGCTTGCTGCACCGGAGAGTCCGATCGGCCGCGCGTGGGCGGGTGATTCTTGAAGTCTGGAGACTCCATCACGTGAAACAAATGCACGCTGAGTTCCCCCACCGGTGACGTGTCCGGTGGCGCGGCAGACGTCGATACGTTGAAGCCCGCGGCTTCGTAGACCCCGCTGTGAATCAAGTTCTGCAAGGTCTCCGTGACACCCGAAAGCCCAATCAGCATCAGCGCTGCCTCCAACCAAAGGGCAGCTCACTGCCCGACCACCTGTCACGGGTTGGCGGCCGTTGCGGCGCCGCTTGCCGAGCCGCGACCGGATGCGCAGGCCGCGGAGGGGGAACCACTTCGACAGTGACGGTGCCGATTGATAGCTGCGGTGCGAGAGACACACGACTCGGTTCGTCCCCAGGACTCTTCTGACGATTCTCACGGGCCGGCTCCAGGCTCGAGAACCGATTCTGACCGTCGGACTCTTGTTGAGCGTCGGCCTGCATCCACCGGTCAACCCGAGTGAGCGCCTCGAATATGGTCTCAGTGGCCCGTTCAGACGGCGGCACTGGTCTTGCGTTTTGACTCTTCTCAACTGACGAAGCTGCCCGCTCCGGCGGTTTGCTCGGCGAAGGAGTGTATTCGGGTCGCATTGCCTGGACAGTTGGACTCGAAGGTCGCGGCTGCGGCGCGGGGGTTTGACGCTCTGGCTGAGCCAGCGATCGCTCGGTTGCCCGCCCTTGTGCGTTGTCTCGGAACGCCTCTCGAACCCGAGGCGGCGGACGAGGAGCCGATGCCATCGCCTTGACTCTTGCAGGGCGCAACTCTCGGCCTTGAGGAGCACGTGACTCTCGACCGCGATGGTCAAGAGCACGTGCCTCCTGAGGGGCAGAACCCTGCGACTCTCGGCCTTGAGGGGCAGAACCCTGCGACTCTCGACCTTGAGACAGCTCGGGCTCTGTGGTCCGCCCCCTTTTCTGTGTCCGAGTCTCGTTCCGCGGGACAGCCACGACCGGATGCTGGGCGACCAAAGGGGAAACCCCTTCGGTCGCATATGATGCGCTTCCCGCATCGGCTAACTGAAGTGTCCCTACGGCCGATGACGAGCGAAAGTGAGGATCGTGAAGGCGCTGGTCGCGCGCTGCAAGAGGGGAACCCGACCGCAAGGCTGGTCGGACCGTTGACGACGCCCTCCCTGCTGCGGCCTGACGCAAGTAGCTCATGCGCTTCTCTCCTGCGCCTGTTCGAGCTCCGCAGCGACAAGGTCAACCAACGCGCGCCTGCTGCTACGCGTCAGCTGCAACAGCTCCGCATAACTCCAGCCATACGCCCGCGCCAGACAATGGATCTCTCGCAACACGATGGAGCGCTCCGAACGCAGAGCCTCGATGAAAAACGCCGGAAGATTGAACTCGATCGTCTGTTCGCTTTCACATGCAAAGCACCGCGTGCTAATGACTCCACTCAACAGTGGCCCAACCTGCGCCATAGCTGTTTCGACCTCTTCGAGGTCGCCCGCTTCCCCATCGCGTTCAGCATCGGCAAAAATGCAGCGCTCCCGGAGCTGACGTATGGCTTCGGCCTTGTCCATGCCAGCCGTCTCGAGTTCGTCAGCTACCGTCGGCAAACGAAACACAACGCCGCTGGCCGTCACCCAGGTTCCTACGTGTGTTCCCGCACCAACCCCGGTGGCCGAATCGTTCATCGTCCGACGCCCGTCGACGTAGTCCCGAAGAGAAAAGCTGATCTCAAGGGCTTCGTCGCACTCGTCACAGTTCGCCGAAGCACGCACCGAGTCCCCAAAACAAGCCCCCATCAGCTGAGCGACAAGTGCGTCACGGGTGCAAAGCGTTGCTCCGAAAACACTCGCTTCACAGCCCAATGCGCAGAGCAGCCGACTCGCACCTTCCGCAGAACGGCCCCACTCGCCGAGTTCCTCCCGTGCAGTCGGCTCGCGCAACCAGATCCGTGCGCCGTCGGCATTCTGTGCTGTAATGGGAAACATGCCCAGTCGCTCCTGCGCTCCCGGCACCCGTCCGGAAGCACCTCATATGCCAGTAACAGGCGTATCCACTCAGGTCTGTGCCTGCTCGACTACCGCCTCGTCGCGTTCCCAGCCTTCATTTTGAAGGACAACGCTCTCGATCATCGTTGCGTTGGCGTTGGAGTCGAGCTCTGGCAACGCAGTATATTCGCTGACCCACGCTCGGAAGACGCGATAACTCTTGACGACGGTTCCCTGCAAATCCAGGACGTCAATGATGAGGTTACGTTTGTAGTTTGCTAGCGAAACGGCGCCTGTACCCTCAGTGCTGTACACCAAGTTTGCCCAGTCCTCGAAAGCGACATCGAACGTCACTCCACGCTCAAGCGTGATGGGTTCGTACTTGGTCATACCGGGTGAATGTCGAGGCGTACTGAGATCGCCACCTTCCCGGTGGCTCACGACTTCCGTGGTGCGTTTGAGCGCACTGATCTTGCTGATTCCCGCCACTGGGTTCGGATTTCCTTCGAAACGAACCAAAAACCTAAAGTTCTTGTAGGGATCGATACGCGATGAGTTAACCGTGAACTGTGCCATCTTTCTCTCCTCGATCAGACCTGAATCTGTCCGGCCTTCTGCTGCAGTGTGACCACCACGAACTCAGCGGGCCGAAGAGGAGCAAAACCTACAGCCACGTTCACGATGCCCAAGTTAATGTCGTTTTGCGTGGTCGTCTCGCTGTCGACCTTGACGAAGTAGGCTTCTCGCGCGGTGCTCCCTTGGAACGCGCCCTGGCGGAACAGATTGTTCATAAAGCCACCCGCCGCTAGGCGAATTTGCGCCCACAGGGGCTCGTCGTTTGGCTCGAAGACGGCGAACCGCAATCCACGTTCCAGGCTTTCCGCGATGAACAGCGCAATGCGACGTACGGGCACATACTTGTAGTCGAGGTTGCCCGAGTTATCGAAACCGTCCATGGTGCGGGCTCCCCAACTAATGATGCCGCTTGAAAATGCACGAATGGCGTTCACGGCATCCGGGTTGAGTGTGCCGTTTTCGCGGTCACTCATCCGCACTTCTGTTCCCAAAGTGCCTAGCAATTCCGCTTCGAGGCCCGCTGGAGCTTTCCAGACCCCGCGGTTGGTATCGGTGCGCGCCATGAGGCCTGCGATAGTTCCGCTGGGATCGAGGGTTTTTCGTACCCCCTGGGAACTGACATCCACACGCGGCCAGTAAAAGCCGGCGTGGTCCTTCTTCAGACCAATCCGCAGGGCACGGACCGCCGCGGGAACCTCGGCAACATCGGTCAGGCCTGGGGCCGCGTCGACAAGCAGGAACGCGCGTTGCTCAAAGCAGAAGCTGCTCGCCGGTCCCCACACCGTCGCGCGGATGGACCCATCGGTATCCGCCGCGCTGCGCGGTAGCACCAGGAGATTGAAGAGGTCGACCTCCTTGTCGAGCGCCTCAAAAGCTTCGCGGTACTCCGGAAGGGTGGCCACGGTTCCTTCGGGAGCCCCACCAAGCGGATAGGCAGCTGCAGTCGAAGTCGTGCCGACACCAAAAGGATCGTTGACAACGACAGTGGCGCCAACCGCAGAACTACCGAAGCGCGGTGTCAGGGCCAAGCGAAAACCGTGAACTGCTGCGAGCCAGTTTGTCTGCGTCCGGTTGACGAGAGTGGCGATGGCGTCGAGGTTCTCGCGCACGTTGGCCAAATGGTCGCCCGGCGTCGTTCCTTCAGCAAAGGTAGTTCCAGAGCCAGGAAACGACAGTTCGGCCAATGAAACGTCGAACCCCTCTGGGCCGACCAGCTCGAAAGTACCTGCCGTCACGGTCGCTCGATCAAGTAGTGCCCATGTGGCGGGGTCATCGTCGTAGAGGACTCCCCCGGCGGCGGGCCGATCCGACGCGAAGGGGCCCCTTTCGTAACCGCCGTTGTCGAACCCCAGGCCAATCGCCGCAGCGATGTCACTCTGCGGGGCACTGCTGATGCGTACGGCTCGCCCCACAACCTCGATTTCGAGCACCGTTCCTCCTGCGAACGACGGGGTACTGACCGTGATATCAGCGGGATTCAGAAGCGACTCGAAGGCGGTCTCGATGTTACTCATTATCGTGGCTGCCGTGACAGAAGTTGCATTGGCAACAACCACTGTACGAGGAGGCAGGCCGTCAACCTCCATGACGAAGCGACCGTCTACGGGCCCCGTGGCAGCACCAATCGCCGATTCGAGCGACGACACGTCGTTCGCGATGAGACCGCTGCGAGATAGCCCCGAGCCTCCGGTGAGCGTGCCTAAAACCGCAGTGGCCAGGCGCGACTCGCGCTGAAGGACATCCACGACAAAGCGAGAGTTCTCTTCGTGCAGAGACAAGGCCGTGTGAGTCTCCTCGTCGGAAGTCGTCGCGTTGCCAGCGCTGTCGAAGCTTTCCCGGAACAGCGTCAAGTTGAAGGTAGAGCCGGGAGCTGGGGTATCGTAGTCGATTCGAGCTCTCAGTTGATTCGCGTCCGCCCCCACATCACGACTGAACAGCATAAAGGACGTCAAGTCGATGTTGGCTCGAGCTTCGTCTGGGAAGCTCCCCACACGGGTCACGAACGCACGCTGGCCTCCGTTCAAGAAGAACTGACGAACCTGATCCGTCATCTCCCCTTGGGAGGTGTCATCAGAAAACCGCCGCTCGTAGTCGGCAAAACTGAGCACCTGAACAGGCGCGTTGATGGGGCCGCGCTTCGCCATACCAACAAACGCGGCGATTGAGGTTGCGACGCCAGTGATAGCGCGCGCACCCGAAGGCACTTCTTGGACATACACACCGGGGTAACTTACTTGCACCATGGCACTCCTCCCACTCGGGACCGCTGGCCGCACGCGCTGAGCACGCACAGTATTCACACTCGGACGAACGTATTTCGCTCCAACACCTCACCCAGCGGGCACCCTCGACCCGACGCGTAAGACAATAGTGAGTTAGCCGTTACTAGCTGCGAAGATCAACCAAATCCGTACGACTTGAAAAAAGCAATATCTGCCACTACCCCACAGCCATAAAAACAGTCATCGGTCACAAAATTGTGACAAGAAAAGGGCTAGCGCGCGGCTTCCAACTCCCCACCAACGGCCTATTGGTTACAGGTTGAGCGACCGCCCTGTAGCTCACGCACCGGATCACTACCCCGCTGACCTCAAACGGCAGACAACATTGTGGAGCCCCGTTCGCATCCCAAAGGGGATGCGATCCAACAAACAACAACGATTCGTCTGCTAAAAATACACCAAAAAGTGCGGCATCGACCGCCTCGACCCGATAGGGCGGGCGACGAGGCGACCTTTTTGGGACGCGAACTCGTCTACGAGTGTTGATGGGGCGTCTCGGCCCTTCGTCGAGCCCTGAGGCGTTGAAGCAACCGATCGATGCCAGCGTCGCAACTCAATGCATCGCCTGTTTCCCACCCCGGCAACTCGGTCAAAAGGCCAACATCTGCGGAACTGAGCTTCTCGGTCAGCACGCTCGCCGTGACCTCTCGCGGTGACCACCAATAAGCACCAACGGCCAAAGACATTTCGGCCCAACAGCGATCCCACGCCTCGAGAGCTGGATTGCCAGAATTTTGTCGCGACGCATGATCCAACCAATCCATGGCTGTCTCGCGGGAACATAACCACAAAGGCGTGGGAGCCGAGCTTCGGGCGAACAAGCCGGTTTTTCGATCAAACACCGCATGGGTTCCCAAGCGGGCGCGTTGAGCAAATCGCGAAGAAGACGTGCCCGGGCGCGTCGCTGCCACACCAATCCTCATCGTCTCGTAGCGCTCTAGAAGCTGCGCACCAGCTGCGGCCCAAGCGCAAACTTTGCCTCGAGGAAAAACCCAACCACGAGCAAGAATGACCCACGGACTCCTGCCTTCGGCTAGCTCGGAACGCGCTTGACTTGAATCCACGGGATTGACCACCCGGTGTTCGAGACGACAGCCAGAGCTGAACGTAAAATGCTCACACCAGGTTGACAGAGTGTCTGCCGCACTGGGCGCCTCGATGATCAGCAAATCGGCGGATACGCGCGGCTCCGCAAGCCGTGCCATGGTCCCATTGGGCTCGGCATGAGCCTCTGGTCGCACTGGACGCCTCTCCGACAGGTCCGCACCTCCTACCCGTGTCAGATGCGACGAACTCAAGGAGTTGTTGCCCGGTCGACGACGGACTCGGGCCAACGCCGACCGATGGGCAACTGCTCTCGGAGAACGTTCAGGCAGAAACAGGGCGGGAGTATCGGGGGCGGGCAACGCAGTAGCCAAAGCAGAGATACGCTCTGGAGTGCTCGCCCACACCTCCGTTCCCACAATTCGGCATACGTCGTCCCATTCGTGACCAAAGCGACGTCGGCAACGGGGATTACTGATATTCTGCTCGTGGCTCAACCACATCGACAGCACCGCGCGTTCATCGATGACAGGACGTCCAATTTGCCTTCGCACCTCACGCAGCCAGTGTGTGTCGCTGGCCTTTCGGCGCGACTCGTCGAAGTGAATCCCTTGAATCGCCGTGGACCGAAAGACGGCCGTGTTGAAAATCAAGGCGCCAAATCCATCGTAGGCGTGTGCTCGTCTTCCGTGCAAATCCAGGAAGAAGGACTTGGTCCCGCCAGCATATGACGCCTCCTCCCGCTCGAGTACTTGAACGAGGCGACTCAAACGCTCTGGATGCTGCCAATCGTCATCGTCGAACCACGCAATGAACTCGCCGCATGCCTCGGAGAGGGCCCGATTGCGCTTGGCGGGAATATTGGTTCCCGCAGGCATCGGCACCACGCGTACGTCGGAACGCGCCAGGTTCCAAGGCTCCATAGAACTATCAACCACAATCAGCTCGCGCTGTGGATACGTCTGCCGATCATACGACCACAGCAGCCAGTCCATGAATGGCTGACGATTCTCGGTGATGCATAAACAGCTGACTTTGTGCCGCTTCATCGCCTTCCTCGAGCCCGGATCATCCCGGGCTGCCCCTCTCTCCCCAACCGCCGCGCGACACTGCGAACCGGGTGCTCTCGGTCCGGACGCCCGGTTCGCTGCCGCGGCGTCACATGGGCGGCAGCCGCTCCGCCTCTGCCCATTCCGCGAAACCAAAGACGCTCCGCTCCTGCAGGGGCGCCACCCCAATACGCGATTTTATTGCGCACTCGCTCCATGTTCTGTCGGTTGGAGGCGAAAATGCTCGTCTCTTGATAGTACTGCGTTCTTAGAACATTGTCGTGCGGGATGGGACTAGCCAGGTGTAACGGCACATCGGCGTAACCCAACCCCCCGACTAGATGAAGCCGCAAGCGCATCTCGATGTCTTCACCGCCCCATCCTTCAAATTCCTCATCGAAGCCTCCTAAGTCACGAAACCGATAAGCGCAAACGACGAGGAGCCCGGTCATCGATGGCATATCGAAGCCGTCGTCCCGCAAGGCGGCGATCAAGAAACGATCACGACGGACCAGCCGACTCACATGTTCGCCGAAACCTTCGTGAACCATCGTATCGGCATCTAGAAAGCATAAATACTCCGCCCCCTGACTGAGGGCTCGCCACGCCCCAGCATTGTGAGCGGCGCTCTTATTGAAGTCGCGGCGGCCTGGAACACGTTCGACGACAATGCGACGTCCATCGGGAGAATCGGGGTACTCCCGCTCCAGCCAGTCACCGCACCGATCGGGACACGAAAAGTCAACAAGGCACACATTGAATGGCGTGTGCTCGATAACTCGCCAAGCCGTTTGGCGAAGGAACGACAGCCTGCCTTTACACGGCACAATAATCCAAAAGCGATGCGCATCGTGTTCGCGTCCAGGACTGCTGCCGATGACGACAGGTTCACGTGGCGCAATTCTCTGCGGTTCTGAGGACGTTTGCCAGGCTCCACGGCGCCGGGCTCGCCGCAATCGCGCATCTTGAATGCCCATTAACTCCTCCCGCGTCTCCTCATGGCGGTCAAAACGATCCGGCCGTCGAGTGCCCGGGCCCGGCGCGAACACCCCGCGCAGGAAGGTACCCCCAGCCGGGCTGTCGTGGTCTCAACCGCTGTACCCAAGCCTGTCTCCTTTTTTAGGCCAGGAAGCGGAATGCGAATCGGGCGTGGTGGCCGTCGGGGAGGCATAAAAGGACAGTGAAGAGTTTCCCAATCGAAACCACCCGTAAATTTCGTAGATGACTAAAAGAGGACGTGGAACCAGTCGCCGTTGCGCGACGAGCCGTCGCGGACGTTTTCTCTTTTGAGTGCTTTTGAGTCTTTTGAGCCAACAATCCCTCGATTGGGTCACCCTGAGCACGGTGTCCGGACGTCCGGACACCGTGCTCAGGCACGCCTCTCGCCGTGGATTTGCAAATGAGCAAATCACCACAGCAGGCCAACTTCTGGTATCGGAACGACATGGCCCGTCCAACGACCTGGATCTGCACTGTCTCAAAGGGCCGCTTAGGGCATCTGCAGAAGACGATGATCCCGTTGATGCGACAACTCGCGCCAATCAACGAAGATCTCGGCTGGGCACTGCTCGACTTCGAGTGTCCAGAACAGAGTGGTCGATTCTGCGAAGAGCAGCTGAAATCCCTACTCGGGACCCGTCTCATCATTCGGCGGATCTCGGGGCACCCATTTTTCGCCAAAACCATCGCACTCAACGCACTCGAGGCAAGCTTGCCAAGCGAGGCCAAGCGTCTTCTCTTCGTCGACGCTGATACCAAGATAGCGTCATCTTTTTTTTCTTACATAAAAAGCGAGTGGCTCGAGGAGGAGTTTCTCATTGCCGGCCCCGGGACGGACGGCCGCGACATACGCGATTTGACGGGATTTCTTGGTGTAAGCCGAGGGCACTTCCAGGCTGTCGGGGGATACGATACCCAGTTCTCGGACTACGGGGCCGAAGACCTCGACCTTCGACTCAGATTGCATTTGGAACTCGGGTTGCCTTTTCGAGAAGTGCCCCGCGACTACCTAGACCCCCTGCCCCACAGCGACGAAATCCGAGCCCGATACCTTTCGGAAAAAAATCTACACCGAAGCAACCTACGAAATCAGGTACGCCTCGCCCACAAGGTCGAGCAGCTCTCCGGCCGTCCTTTGGCCAACCAGTGTCCGACAGTTCGGCGTCTGTGGGGCCATTTCGAAACCAACGACCAATTCGCCCTCAATGAACCGGACGTCGCGTTCGAAGCATCGAACGACGAAGCGCTGCTGATTCACTTCGAAACGGGGCGCTATTTCCACACCAACCGTACCGGTGCCTCCATTTTGCGCGTCTTGGTCTCCGGCACCAGCCTTTCGACGCTCCTCGCTGAGCTCGAGCGAGTCCAACCGACCTTGGTCGACGCCACTCGAAGGTTCGCTTGTGAATTGTTGAAGGAAAAAATCCTACGTCCTAGCCCGAATCCCCCGGCCCCCGGCGTCGCGGCCTCCAGCATTGCGGACCGCGACCTCACAGATCTCACCTCTCCACCCGAGCTCGAAGTGCACGAAGATCTACAGGATCTCCTCTTGCTCGATCCCATCCATGACGCCGCACCGAGCGGGTGGCCAGCAGTCTCGACATGACGGGCACGACCGCTACAGCTCCCGATTCCCGTCGAGCCAGGCTGATCGAAGAGGCCGTCCTTGCTTACCAAAGAACAGCCAGGCAAGCAGAAGTAGCTGAGTGGGAGATCCAGCTGCTGGACCGAACGGTTCGCTGTCACTCGACGTCGGCGCAGCTGACCCAAGCTCTCACCGTCGCAATGGGACACCTCCATTCCACCTCGGCTCCAACAAGCGAATCCCAACCAGAGCTTGACGTCTATCTGTTCGAGTCAACCGAAGAGCTTGCTCCAAACTGGAAGCGGCATACCCGCTCGGTGCTCGTCCGCGGTGATGTCCACCACGACTTCGGCAAGGAGCTCAGCCTCTGCTACAACCAAACGTCGAAAGTCGTCCAACTTCTCGACCTGGTCCGCGGCATGGCGTTCGTATGGCTGCCTCCCGATGGAAAGTTAGAACCTTGGGAGCAGGCTGCGCCCTTGCGCAATCTCTGGTCCAATTGGGCACTTTCCTTCGATGCCGTCTTGCTTCACGCAGGCGCAGTCCAGCTCAACACGCGCGAGGGGGTCTTGGTGACCGGCCCCGGCGGAGCTGGAAAATCGACCACTTGTGCAGCGGCACTACGGCTCGGTGCGGGATATCTTGGCGATGACTTTGTACTTGTCCATCCCGCGGCGAATCGCCTTCGCGTGGGCAGTCTTTACCGGACACTGAAGCTCACTACATACGGCGCCGGACGAGTAATGCTGAACAAGCTCACCGCGCACGGCATTCAGGTTGCAACTGATGGGGACAAGGTTGCCCTGGCACTCACCGATCACCCGATGGTACGGAAGCGAACAGCCTGCCGAGCTTTGGTCGTTCCGGTCAGGCCCGCCAACGACACCTCAAGCGCAAAGGCACACCTTGAACACGGCACAACTGTGGAGGCACTGAAAGCTCTCCTTCCAAGTAGCCTATTCCTGGTCAGCGGCCATCATCGCCGACGACATCAACTCCTCCGCCAGATCGCAAGCAGGTTGCCATGCCGACGCCTCATTTTGTCGACACCGCACGAAGCCGCGCAGGTCATGTGCGACGACCTGCTGCCAACGTTAACCCCATCGCATCCCGAAAGGGATGAGAGCCAACCAACAACAACGATTCGTCGGATCAGCGTCCTCGGAAAAGGCGGTGACCACCCTCAACCCGAAGGGGCGGGCGACGACGCCCCTCTTTGAGACGCGAAAGCAGGAGAGGAACCGTCGTGAACTGGAGCGTTGTCATCCCAGTCCATAATGCGGAAAATGAGCTCCCTCGCGCCTTGCGAAGTGTCGCAGCTCAAACACTGCGCCCTCTCGAGGTACTCGTGATCGATGATGGCTCGACAGACCGAACTGCGGTTGTTTGTCGGAAGAGCCGAGCGTTGCTGCAACTACCACTACAATATCATTCTCAGGCGCAGACAGGGCCCGCAGCCGCACGAAACCAGGGAGTGCGACTGGCTCGGGGTGATCTTATCGCCTTTCTCGATGCCGACGATGAATGGCTCCCTGACAAACTCACTAGATACGATCAGTACTTCCGCCAAGTTCCCAACGAGGTTGCTTTTGGCATGTTCCGTTACCAGCTTTCGCCTAGCGAACCTCGACCCGCAGGGTTTCGCACGGAGCTCCTCGGTCGCGACTTGATCGGTCGACTACCCAGTACCACGGCAGCAACGCGACGCTTCTTGCTCACGGAACCGTACGATGAGTCCTTTCGAACAGCAGAGGATGTTGAATGGTTCGCAAGGCTCACCCAACAGGGCACACCATTGGTCATCGTGCCTGGGGTCACCGTTCTCAAGCATGTGCGCGCCCGCTCGCTGAGTTTTACATTCCCCCACCGACGAGCAGACCTCATGCGTGCTTTGCGTCAACATTACGCCGTGGTGCGGTCATGAACTTCTTCACGGGCGAGCACATCACAGTCGTGATTCCCGCTTACAACGCCGCGGCATTCATCGAGCGCGCGCTCGACGGTGTATTGCAGCAGACGGTACGCCCCCACCAGGTGCTGATCATCGATGACGCTTCGCAAGACGATACCTGCCTGCATGTCCGGAAGTGGATCGAAGCTCATGAAGAACTCCCTGTTACCATCTACAACTTGGATTCGAATCAAGGTCAGGCGGCAGCATTGAACTACGGCTTCCTTCGGGCAACTTCACCTCTCATTGCGACACTCGACGCCGACGATCAGTGGTTGCCCCAAAAAACCCAATGGCAACTGGACGAAATGAGGAGCGGCGCGCACGACTGCGTGTTTGGCTGGGCCCAGCAGGTTGACCAGCGAGAAGGCACCCCAGGAAGGCACCCAACACCCCTGCTTGCTCGATTGCCAAGTGCTCAATTAATGCGACGCGAGATCTTTCTCCAGTTGGGCGGGTACGAACAATCCCTGCGGATTGGGGCCGTCGTCGATTGGGCCAGCAGGCTTCAAACAGGCGGGTTTCGGATAGGAGTCGTCGATCGCGTCGTTTATCGACGGTACATTCATGGAAGGAACCTCGGACTGAGGGAAGGCAACGCCCATAAGTATCTCGAGCTGGTACGCCAACATCTGCACCGAAGGACTCCTTCCCCATGACAAGCTGTCCGCCCCAGTGGCGAGGGCTATGCTGGCCATCATACCAACAGCGTTTGCTCCTCGAGGCACTCTTGCTGCCCCCCGATGAAGCTCGCAAAGCATTCGCGATGTGGGCGTCCCGCTGCGACTTGGACCGCCTGGACGGTGGTTCGCTGGACCTCCTGCCTGCTTTGGGACATCGACTCGTCGAGCTGGGTATTCGACACGCTCTTCAGGAGCGCCTCCGCGGAGCCGCCCGTTACCACTGGTGCCGCAACCAACGAGCCCTCCGGGAAGCTCACCAGGCCATCGTTGCCATGCGTGAAGCCACCATTTCACCGGTAGCTCTCAAGGGCCTCGCCCTGTGGCCGAATTACCCAAAGCCCGGAAGCCGCCCGATGAACGACGTGGACCTGTTGGTCCCGTCAACCCAATTCACCGCGGCTCGTACGTTGCTCAACGCCGCGGGTTGGCGGCTGCGTCGCAAAGGCGTTGCTTCCCATGCGATCGCCCTCGTGCGCGCTTCGACGCACCTCGATCTGCACCAATACGCCCTGGCCGAAGATTGTCGTTCTGCACCCGATGCGGCGTTTTTCACAGATACGCGGGAGTATCAGACTGGCGGCTGCCGTATCGCTGTACCGTCCCCCACGGTCCTCCTCTTTCACGTGCTCGTGCATGGGGCACGCTATTCGGTCAACCAAAGCGCCCACTGGGTGCGCGACGCCTTCACACTACTCGACCAGGAGTCTATTGACTGGTCATTCTTCACGGAGCTCACTGACGCACGCCGTCTTTGGGCGCCGGTGTTTGACACGTTGCGCTTCCTCCGCGAGTTGGGCGCGAATCACCTGCCGGCAAATCTCCTCCCGAGCTTGGAGGAGCCTACCACTGCTCTTCACTGGGCTGAGTATGCGATGTATGTCAAGGTTCGCCCTAATGGATCGTGCTTGGTTCGGCCAAGCTGATCCTGTGAT
>CAYTRQ010000005.1:0-19858 GCA_964440025.1 uncultured Polyangiaceae bacterium
CCACCCAGAAGTGGGGCCGCAAGGACTGCTCGACAATCGTGCTCGGTCATTGAGGCTCGCCGAAGCCGCCTCCCGACGGAGTCGAGATGACAAAGGTCTCGCCGACGTCCATCGTGACTTCGGCCGCGTAAGGAAGGATCTCGTGACGACCATCGTGACGCTCGATCCAGGTGCGCCCCGTCTCGCCATCTGCGCCGCCCGCCATACCGTAGGGCGGTACGAGGCGGTGGCCGGCAACAATCGCGGCCGTCATCGGTTCGAGAAAGCTGATCCGACGCAGGGCGCCATCTCCACCCCGGTAGCGCCCAGCGCCCCCGGAACCCCGGCGGATCGAATGCTCCTCGATTCGCACCGGGAAGCGGTGTTCAATCACCTCCGGATCGGTCATTCGTGAGTTCGTCATGTGCGTCTGCACCGCGGCCGTTCCGTCAAAGCCATCGCCAGCGCCGGAGCCGCCCGCAACAGTTTCGTAATATTGGTAACGGGCATTGCCGAAGGTGACATTGTTCATTGTGCCCTGCGATGCGGCCATCACCCCCAACGCGCCGTAGAGCGCGTCAGTGACGCACTGGGAGGTCTCGACGTTGCCCGCAACTGTCGCGGCAGGCGGCTGGGGCGAAAGCATGCAGCCCTCGGGCAAAATCAACGTAATGGGCTCGAGGCAGCCTTCGTTCATCGGGATCTCGTCGTCGACGAGCGTGCGGAAGACGTAGAGCACGGCGGCTCTCACCACGGCAGGCGGGGCATTGAAGTTGTCGTCGAGCTGCGGGCTGCTGCCCGTGAAGTCGACCGTGGCGTGTCTCGCGCGGCGGTCCACACGCACCGCAACACGGACCGTCGCGCCGTTATCCATCGCGTAGGCAAACTCGCCGTCGTCGAGGGCCAGGAGGGCGCGACGAACACTTTCGGCGGCGCTCTCTTGAACGTGCCGCACGTAGGCTTGGACGGATCGAAGGCCGAAGCGATCCACCATCGCCATGAGCTCTTCCCGCCCCTTCTCGCAGGCCGCAATCTGTGCCCGAAGGTCGGCGATGTTCTGGTCGGGGTTGCGCGCTGGGTAGCGCGCACCGGTCAGCAGTTCGCGAAGCTCTCGTTCGCGCATGCGATCGCTATCGACGAGTCGGAAATTGTCGATCAGCACCCCCTCCTCCTCGACGCTGCGCGATGCAGGCGGCATGGATCCGGGCGTCAGACCACCGACATCGGCATGGTGACCCCGAGCGGCGACGTAGAAGAGGATCTCGGCGTTTCCCTCGGCAAAAATCGGCATCACCACCGTCACATCCGGCAAATGCGTGCCGCCGTTATACGGATCATTGAGTACGTAGACGTCACCGCGCCGCACGCGTCCCTGATTGCGCCGGATCACCGTCCGGATCGACTCGCTCATGCTGCCCAGATGGACGGGCATATGCGGAGCGTTCGCGATCAGACTGCCGTCGGCACCAAAGAGCGCACACGAAAAGTCGAGCCTCTCCTTGATGTTCACGGAGTATGCGGTGTTGGCGAGCCGGACACCCATTTGCTCGGCGATCGACATGAAGAGGTTGTTGAACACCTCGAGCATGACGGGATCGGCTTTGGTGCCGACCGCGGTCGTTCGCGGGCGCTGAAGGTAGCGTTCGAGGAGAAGGTGATTGTCCGGAGTCACGACGGCCTGCCAGCCCGGCTCGACAACCGTCGTGGCATGGCTCTCGACGATCACGGCAGGACCGCGAATGCGCCCGCCGCACGCCAGCCCATGGCGCGCATAGATGGGCGTCTTCACCCAGTGGCCCTCGAAATAGACCAGTTCACTCGCGGTCGGCTCGGCCCCTGCGGTCGGCGCCTCGAGCGCCGGACGCGCGGGGGCGTCGGCTGTGCCCACGGCTTCTACCGAGAGCGCTTCGACGATCAGCTCACGGTCGGGCATCAGAAACGAGAACCGTCGCTTGTACGCCACCTCGAAAGCTTCGCGCATCGCAACCGGATCGGCGGCGTCGACAACCAAAGCCGTATCGGTGCCCCCGTAGCGAAGATGCACGCGACGCAGGATCTCAACACACTCGGCACTCAGGCCCTGAGCCACGACCTCGGCCTGCGCCTCGGTCGCCACCGCACGAAAGCGGTGCTCCAGCTCGTCGGCCGTCACCTCGCCAAGCGGGCATTCCCACGCGTGCTCTCTCATTGCCGTTATCTCGGCGAGCCCCATGCCGAACGCCGAGAGCACACCAGCCAAGGCATGAATGTAGACTTGCGTCATGCCCAGCTCGTCGGCCACCCGGCAGGCGTGTTGGCCTCCTGCACCACCGAAGCACGCCAGCGCATACTCGGTCACGTCGTGGCCGCGCTGCACCGAAATGAATTTGATAGCGTTGGCCATGTTCGTGACCGCAATGCGAAGAAACCCCTCTGCAACCTCTTCGGCAAGCGGTCGCGTGCCCGTGGTCTTCGCCATCTCGCCGGCCAACGTTTCAAACTTTCCTACTACGGCCTCGCGGTCCAGCGGCTCATTCGCCTGCGGACCGAAGACCTGGGGGAAGTACGCCGGCTGGATCCGCCCCAGCATGACGTTGCAGTCGGTCAGCGTGAGCGGCCCCCCGCGCCGATAACAACAAGGCCCCGGATGGGCACCTGCCGAGTCCGGTCCGACGCTGTACTTCTGTCCATCGAAGTGCAGCACCGAACCCCCGCCCGCCGCGACCGTGTGGATGGACATCATCGGTGCACGGAGTCGCACGCCCGCAACGAGCGACTCATAGTCGCGTTCGCAGTCGGCAACGCTCTGTCCTGCGAAGTGCGAAACATCAGTCGATGTCCCGCCCATGTCGAAACCGATGACTTTCGAAAAGCCAGCCGCAAGCGCGGTGCGTACCATCCCCACGATGCCGCCCGCCGGCCCCGACAGGATCGAGTCCTTGCCTTGAAACGCCGCTGCACCGGTCAGCCCCCCATCGGATTTCATGAAATACAGGGGTACGCTTTGGTTCCCGACACGAAGCTCGCTCGTAACGCGGTCGACGTAGCGCCGCAGGATGGGCGAAAGGTAGGCGTCCACCACCGTCGTGTCGCCGCGCGAGACCAGCTTCATCAAGGGGCTCACCTCGTGCGAAACCGATACTTGGGAGAAGCCGGCCCGGCGGGCCAAGGCAGCGGCGCGCTGCTCGTGTCCCGGGTAGTGCCAGGCGTGCATGAACACGATAGCCACGGCGTTCCAGCCCGCTACCCGCGCCTCCTGCAGAGCGTGCTCGAGCGCCTCTTCGTCGAGGGGAACGACGACATTCCCGCGGGCGTCGATCCGTTCCCGCGCCTCGATCACATGCGAATAGAGCACCTCCGGTAGATGGATGTGCCGCTCGAAAAGCTTGGGACGGTTCTGGTAGCCGATGCGCAGTTGGTCACCAAAGCCCTCCGTGATCACCAGCACGGTCGGCTCACCTTTGCGCTCGAGCAGAGCATTGGTCGCAACCGTGGTCCCCATCTTCACGGCGGCGATACGTTCGACCGGCAAGGGCTGCCCGGCTGGCACCCCCATCAGGCGCCGAATCCCTTCCACAGCAGCGTCCGCATAGTGTGTGCTCTGCGACAGCAACTTCGTGGTTTGCACGCCACCGTCAGGGTCACGGCCCACGATGTCGGTAAACGTCCCGCCACGGTCAAGCCAAAACTCCCAGCGACCTCCGCCTTGTGGGGCTCCGATGTTTCGCTCATGACTCGCTTTCATTCGATCCTCCTCGCCTGCCGGTCAGGCGCTGGCCAACGCCTCGTTTTCGAGCGCAGTGATCAACATGGCGCCCGGGCTGTGGGTGATGCAGATGTCTGGGCGGGCCTGAGCGATAGCAAACTGGCTTGTGACCCCACATGCCCAAAATACCGGCGATTCTTCTGGCAGCACCGCCACGCAATCGCCGAAATCCGGACGGTAGAGATTCATGATACCGAGCGCCCTTGGATTGCCGAGATGCACCGGCGCTCCGTGCATCGTCGGATAGTGCGAGGTGATCTGCACGGCCCGGATAGCATCCTTAGCTGATAGAGGCCGCATCGATACCACGAGCGGACCTCGGAACGGGCCCGCTGGCTCGGTCTCGAGATTCGTCCGGTACATCGGCACGTTGGACCGCGTCTCGAGATGCCGGACGGGGATCTTCGCTCGCAGCAACGCGTATTCGAACGAAAACGAACAGCCGAGCACGAATGTGACCAGATCGTAACGCCACAGCCTAGCGATATCGACCTGATCGCCGAGGCATACGCCATTGCGAAACACGCGGTAGCGGGGCACATCATAGCGAATGTCGATATCTCGTCCCAGTCCGCTTAGCGTGGGATCGCCTGGCTCCGAAACAGCGAGCAGCGGACACGGCTTGGGGTTTCGCTGACAATAGCGCATGAAGTCTACCGCATACCCAACCGGCAAGATGACAACATTGCCTTGAACCAAATGGGGAGCGATTCCGGCGGTGTGCGCCGTCCAGCGCCCTTCACGGATCGCCTGGCAAATGCTGGCGGTGTGTTCGTAGCGGCTCCCTCGCCGACTGGAAACGGTCCTGACTTCTGCTTCGGCCATCGTGCCCTCCTCGAGTTGCGGCCACTGCAATGTGGCCCTTGGAGACTACGAGGCTGCGGAGAGAGGATACAGCAAAAGGTTTTTTCTTAGCCTCGAAAGAAATTCTCACAGCCCCCCATCACTGGTTATGGGGGCAGCGCCCGGCTGCAGAAACAACGCAACCGACAAACGCCCTCGAATCCCCACAAAAGCCCTCTATGGGGGCAGCGCTCGGTTGCGAAGCAATACAACCAGCTGATTCTGCCCCCCAGTCCCGTCTGACATGCGGCCCCCGGCCCTGCCCCACCTCAACCGCTCGACTTCTCCATAGCCCCTTCTGGGTGATGAGATCCGTTATAGGCTTGTCGAGGAAAGTGAGAGAGCCATGCGAATAGACTATATCGAGACCTTCTTCTTCGCGGCGACTTTGGGAAGCATCAAAGAGGCGAGTCAGCGTGTTTGCGTCACCCACGCTGCGGCGGGGCAGCGCATCACCCAGCTAGAAAACGAGCTGGGCAAGACACTCCTCGACCGCAAAGGCGACAGCCGGGTCCGACTCACCGCGGAGGGACAGCGCTTCTTGCCAGAAGCCGAAGCGCTGATCACTCGATGGCGGCGGATCAAAGCCGAGATCGGTAGCGGCGGGTGGCAGACCACTTTACTGCGCATCGGTGTGATCGAATCCGTGCTGCATACCTGGTTGCTCCCTTGGATCGCCTCACTGGAACATGAGTGGCCCGAGCTGCAGATCGAGCTGACGGTGGAAAGCACATCACGGCTGGGACAGCTTTTGCGACGAGCCGGGCTGGATTTGGTCGTGACTACGGTGCCCGTCGTCGGGGAGCGCATCCGCACGCAACCGCTTTCGACCATGTCGATGGTCTTCGCTGGTAGTCCGCAGCACCATCGCCACCGCGCCTACCCGCTGTCCCAACTGGCAACGTCGGGCCTGCTGACCTTCCAGCGCGGCTCCATACCTCACGCTGCGCTGCTCGACGCACTTCGCGACGCCGGTATCGACAGCGCGCGCGTGCACGCCGTCTCCTCGATCTCGGCCATGGCTCGCATGGTGAGCGCCGGCTTCGGGGTGGCCACGCTGCCACGGGCTACCCTCCGCGACCCTGTCGTAGGACCCAACCTGCAGGCGCTCCGCTGCAATACGCCGCTACCCGCTTTGCCCATCCACGCCAGTTGGCGTCACGATCCGACCTCCGAAGGCCTCGACGCCGTGGTTGGCCGTGCAACCGAAGCCAGCGCCGCCGCAACCGGAGGCGCTGGAGAATCGTCGCCACGGCGAAAACTCCCCAAGTGAAAGGCATTAGATTTTGGGGCTCGAAAGCACGCGCGTTCCATCTCCAATCGCTGGGCGAAGGGGAGTGAAGTCGAATATCTGTGTGATGGGGCTCGGATACGTCGGATCTCCCGGGATGAACAGCGACTCCCTTTCAAACCGGTACCAGGGCTCGGGGATCTAGCAGACACAACATTGGCCTAGAGCGGCGACCGGTTTGACCGGTCGCCTGGACCCAAGGGAGACGAGGGTCGATTTCGTGCAGCAAGCGGAAGCAGAGCGGGAGAGAAACGCCCCCTCGCAAGAGGGTCGGGGCGTTTTCTCAGGAGCTCTTTGTGGCAAACTGATCGACGCTCGAGAAACGATTGCCCAGCGCCGCGCGAATCGGTGGGTGGTCCATCTCGCCCGACACCGGTCATGGAGTCATCTCCCCGGCAAGCACCAGAAGACTCAGCATATAGATGATCCCAGAGTAGTAGCGGTACTCCCCCACCGGCACCTCCAGAGAGAGCAATTCATCCAAGAAGACTTCGTGCCGAGGATGGGTCTTGACGGTGGTTCCCGCAGCCACGGCCAGAAGCGAAAGATGCGCCGTCGTGTCCGACTGGGGTTCCGAACCGGTGGAGCCGTCGAGCGTGTAGATGCTGTCAATGCTCTCGAGCCCCTGATTGAGGAAGAAGTCGAGCCTGCGCACATTTTGCTCCACGAGCCAATCCCACTCCAGATCGTCATTCCAGATGTAGTCGAGATAAAGGTTGAGGAATGCGCGAGCGGTGAGGTGCGAGTAGCACGATTCTGCGGCGCCGGGACAAGGCTCCGTTTCTGTTTGAGCCATTTGAGGCAGCAGTTCGCGCGAATCTTGGGCCACCTCCCCTTCGTAGGTGACTGCCCTCGGGTAGAGCCCCGATTCTTCATGAGCGACTTGAGACAGAAGATCGCGCGAATTTTGGGCCATTTCTTTCCAGAAACCCGAACGCGTCTCGTCTTGTTCTGCCCAGATTTCGTAGAACGCAGGCATGAGGTACTCGACATTGATCTGCCCCTCCGGCCCGTCCGAAGACAATCGAGGCAAAACGGCTTCTTCATCGAAGAGCTTGTACTTCCCGGAGCTCTCGTCAACGGAAAGCATGGCATCAAGCAAGGCCAGACCATCCTTTTCGTAATCGTGCTCGCCACCTGATGGCCAGCGGCGATGCGCCATGAAGAGGCTCGTCGCGATGATGCTCGAAGAATCGGTCGCCACCGAAGGGTCGCAGTTCGTTCCATCGGTATCGCAACGCCACCACGGCAACCCCTCGTCGGGAGCTCCCGCGCTGGTATTGAGCATGTATTGTTTGACCCAACCCCACAGCCTGTCGAAAATTTGCTGACGATTGAGCTGAACCGTGATGAGCATGCCATATCCCATCGAATCGGTTCTCACATCCTCATGGTAGACATCTTGGATGTATCCGGTTTCCTCCTCGAGCTCGAAGTAGATGGGCTCATCTTCACCCGTGCCATGAAACAACTGAGCGAACGCTGTATTGAGCCTTGCCTCGATTTCAGAAAGCTGTCCTTGATCGAGAAGAGGATCGGGCAAGTCATCCTGTTCATCCGCCGGAGTTCCCTCCTCTCCACCGGTTGCCGTCGAGGCACCGGTTCCTGACGAAGCACCAGCGGTGCCGCGACCACCACTGGAAGCACCACCTAACGGTGAACCATTGTCGGAAACTTCGACAGGACCTCCATCGGCGTCGGGACGCGTGCCGAGAAAGTCCACGCTCGTGCATCCCACGCTCATGAGGACTGCCACACCGAGCCACGCGCTTGTCCCAAGCGAGCAGCACCTGGGTGAGTGATGCCAGGGTGAGCAACAGGCACCTCGACTCCCGCGGCGCCGGGAGAAAGGCCCGTCCTCATCCTCGCTCCTGTCCGATCGTGCCAAGCGAACTCTCATCCCGGTGCCTCTTTCTAGCACAAGGCGCTCCCGAGGTACGGCTTTGGAGCCACTCAAGTTGCGCTGCCAGAGCATTTTGCCGAAATCCTTGGGATTTTTCGCCCCGCACTCAGGAGGAAGTAGAGCCCGCGTCACTCGCCCCACAGGACCGGTCGGTCCACGGGCACAGACCACCGTATATCCAACCAGTGCCCTAAAACGACAGCACATGCTGTCAGACGACAAGATGGAATGCGCGCGAGCTCGAAATGGGCACCGCTCAGCGCTAGAATGTCGGCGCATCACCCCGAAGGGCTTTCGAGCTCCGTTCCCCTCAGAAGCCCAGCACATCGAACCAAGCGTTGGAAAAGGTTCCTCCAACACTCAGCCGGGCGAACGGCCGGGGCTTTCGAGGGCCGGGGTTTTCGACGTCCGAGTGACCCACGCGAGCTCAAGAGCATCATGCGACTCACTCGCAATCTACTGTTGCTCGCAACCATCGCTCCACCACAATGCGACTCGCTTGCAAGCTGCTTGTGCTCAGGACTCCGTTGGAACATCATGCGACTCACTCGCAATCTTCTCTTGCTGTAGTCGTCAGTTATTTTCGTACTTTCGTGTCGAGAAACGCTTCCATAGGACCGCTCCGCAAACCCGAATCCGCTATTGATGGGAAGAATACGAGTCAGGTCTGGACAAGGGCCGGACAACGTTTAAAGTCGACGGCGCCATGACTCATAAATCGTTCCCAGCAACCAGCATTTCCACTCTCTCCAGCATTTTTTTGGTATTCACCGCGTGCAGCGGTGACATGTCTGGAACCGACGCCGGCACGGGCGGAAGCAATGCAACGGGAGCCGCTACGGGCAGCGGTGGACAGAGCGACACCGGCGGCCAAAGCGCCACCGGCGGAACGACGGATGGGACGGGCGGCGCTACCGGTGGAACCGGTGGCGGGACCGGAGGCGCTACCGGTGGAACCGGTGGCGGGACCGGAGGCGCTACCGGCGGCACCGGCGGCGGTGGAACCGGAGGCGCTACCGGCGGCACCGGCAGCGGTGGAACCGGAGGCGCTACCGGCGGCACCGGGAGCCTGAGCTACGCGGCCGACATCGAGCCCCTGCTCACCACGGAGTGTGCGGATTGTCACACCGAATCCCCGTACAGCGGGGGGATGAATCTCTCCGCAGGCAACGGGTACGACAGTCTGGTCGATGTCCCCTCTAGCGAGGAGAACAGCGACCTGGATCGTGTCGAACCCGGCGACGCCGACGCAAGTTACATCGTCCACAAACTCGAAGGCACCGGTGAAGGAAACCAGATGCCTGCAGACGGAGATCCCCTGTCCAGCGAGCAAATTCAGATGGTGCGGGACTGGATCGATCAGGGCGCCAATCCATAGAGCCCCACCGGCGGCTCCCCCTTCCAGAGGCAGGCCCCTCCCTAACGGCGAGGGGTCATCCCCCCAGTCGAACCGGGCGTCAGCCTGAGCCGGGAGCAAACGAGGAGTCTGCGGAACGTATCTCCTCGCCCCCGAAAGGGCTTGCGAGATACGTTCCCCTGAGAAGCGCCGCCGGCATCGTACCAAGCACTGGAAAAGCCTCGGCCGAGGCTCGCCTCACCCGCTCCGGGCAAGCGAGGCAGCGGGGGCTTTCGAGCTTGTGAGAGGGGCTTGAGGATGCCCTAGGACCGCAGCTCCTCGCTCCTTCCGGCACTCAACCCACTGGCCAACTCGCCGACGAGTTGACGTACGGCTTCCGGACCCTTGCCGGGCTCCGCGGCGTCAATCGCCCTCACGATAGCGGTTCCCACCACGACTCCCGCAGCCCCTGCCGAGGCGGCCAGACGAGCTTTTTGGGGGGAGTCGATGCCAAAGCCCACCACAACGGGGATCCCTGCGAGCCGTTCCAGCTCGGCCGCGTGGCGGCCTGCCTCTTCCAAAGGCGCCACGCCCGATCCCGTCACGCCGGTCACGGAAACATAATAGATGAACCCACTGGCAGCCGAGAGGATCTGCTTCTCCCGGTGGGGACCCGAGGTGGGAGCCAAGAGCGGCACCACCGCCACCTCTGCCTCGCGCGCCGCCTCCCGCAATTCCTCTCCTTCGTCCGGGGGCAGGTCCACCACGAGCACTCCGTCGATCCCTCGCTCTTTCATCGCCGCGGGGAGTCGGCTTTCGCCAAACGCGACGAGAGGATTGTAATAACTGAAAAGCACGATCGGTTCGTTGCGCTGCCGGCGGAGACGCGCGGCAACTTCCAGCGCCGCGCGCAGAGAGCCCCCCGCCGCAATCGCCTCAAAGCTGGCCCGAGCAATGACGGGCCCATCCGCTGAGGGATCACTGAAAGGAACCCCCAACTCGAGCATGTCCGCCCCCGCTTCGAGAGCGGACAGGGCGCACTCGTAGCTCTCTTCCACGCTCCGGAAACCGACCGGAAGATAGGCCACGAGAACCGGGCGACCGGTTGCCCTCTTTTCCCGAAAGCACCGCTCCAGGGTCGAGAGGGTCACTGGTCGCCTCCCGGCAGGTCTTCCCGATGGCTCATGAGCGCTGCCAGATCTTTGTCTCCTCGTCCCGAGAGGCAAACGGCAATCCGAGCAGGACGGCCCCTCGACTCAGACTCCAGGCTGGCAATTTCGGACAATGCCGCGAGAGCGTGTGAGCTTTCGAGCGCCGGAATGATGCCCTCCGTATGAGCGAGCTGATAGGCCGCCTGAAGGGCCTGTTCGTCATCGGCAACGAGATACTTGGCCCTCCCGCGCTCCTTGAGAAAGGCATGTTCGGGCCCCACTCCCGGATAATCGAGCCCGGCGCTAATGGAATGAGCTTCCAGGATCTGGCCGTTTTCGTCTGACATCACCATGCTTCGCGCCCCGTGGAGAACTCCCGGTCGTCCCGCCCTGAGAGGCGCGGCATGATGACCGGTTTGCAACCCCTCCCCGGCCGCCTCCACCCCATAGAGGTGCACATCTGCATCCTCCAGGAAGGCGGCAAACATCCCAATGGCATTCGAGCCTCCACCGACGCAGGCAACCACGGCGTCAGGTAGCTCCCCGGAGCTCGAGAGCAACTGTTCCCGCGCCTCGTCACCGATCACCCGTTGGAGATCTCGCACGAGAGCCGGATAGGGGTGCGGGCCCGCGGCGGACCCCACACAATAATGCGTGGTTCTTACGTTGGTCACCCAGTCTCGAAGCGCTTCATTCATGGCATCCTTGAGCGTCCGCGACCCGGAGTCCACGGGAAGGACGCGCGCCCCGAGCATTTTCATACGAGCCACGTTGGGGGCCTGTCGCTCCACGTCGACGGCGCCCATATAGACCTCACAAGGCAGCTCAAGCACTGCAGCGGCTGTGGCCGTGGCCACGCCGTGTTGTCCAGCCCCCGTCTCGGCAATGATCCGTGTTTTGCCGAGCTGTTTTGCCAGAAGCACCTGGCCCAAGGCATTGTTGATTTTGTGAGCTCCGGTATGACACAGATCTTCCCGTTTGAGCCAAAGCTCGCCCACACGTGCTCCCTCGGGATCGAGCGCTCCGCGCAATCGATCGGCCCGGGTCAGCGGCGTCGCTCTTCCCACATAGTCTTGCAGCATGGCGCGCCAGCGCGTTTGGAATTCGGAGCTCGGAACGATTTCCTGATAGGCCCGATCCAGTTCTTCCAAAGCCGGGACGAGCGTCTCCGCCACGAAGCGGCCGCCGTACGGTCCAAAATAGCCAAGGTGAGACATTTTGCAGAGAGGGCGTAGCCCTTCGACGAAGTCCTCGCAACGTGGACTCAGTCGGCGCCTCGGTTGCCTGCACGGCTCGGCCCTGCCCCACCGGACAATCCTTGGGCAGCGTCCCGCGCCACCCGCACGAAAGCAGCCGTCAGAGCCGGATCTTTGACGCCCGGAGCGCTTTCGACCCCGCTCGCCGTATCGACTCCCCACGGCCGCACTTGCCGAATCGCGGCCCCGAGATTGTCCGGGGTCAGTCCCCCAGCCAAAACCAGCGGTCGCCGGGCCGCCAGCTCCACCGCCAGACTCCAGTCGAATGTCTGCCCCGTTCCTCCGGCGACACCGGCAACCCGCGAATCGACGAGGATGCGATCCCCCGAATACGAATCGGCCTGGCTCACATCGGCTGGCGAAGCAATGCGCAGCGCCTTGTAGGCAAACGAACCAAGAGCTTCGAGTTGCTGCGGGGTCTCGCTCCCATGGAGTTGGAGCAGGTCGAGCCCGATCTGCGTCCGGAGATCCAACATTTCGTTGAGCTCCGCATCGGCAAACACTCCTACAGTGGCGGCTCGTCCCTTGGCGACCCCAGTAATGGCCCGAGCAGAGGGCAAGTCCAAATACCGAGGGGAGCTGGACACGAAATTCAGCCCAATCGCGTCGGCTCCGGCTGCTACTGCCATCTCTGCCTGCTGAGGAGTCGTGACCCCGCAGATTTTGACCCAAAGAGGAGGGCGCACGACCAAGCTCACTCGATCTGAAGCAACTCTTTCACGGTCGCGATCACTTGAGGCGCTTGAATCGGCTTGGTGATGTAGGCGTTGGCGCCCAACTGCAGCGCGCGTTGGCGATCTTCGTTGGCGCCTTCCGTCGTAATAATGACAATCGGAGTTTCTTTGTGGGTCGGATCACTGCGCACCCTTTTGACCAACTTCAGCCCGTCCATGATGGGCATATTGATGTCGGTAAGAATAATATCGAACTTTGCCGAGGCAAGCTTGCGCAATCCGTCTACACCATCGTCAGCCTCGGTGACGCGGAGGTTCTTCAAGCGAGCCAGTGCGAAAACGAGCAACTGTCGCATCATGGGAGAGTCTTCAACGACGAGGCAGGAATATTCGGACATTTTTCGGGTGAATCAGTCGGGAAGTGAAAGATGAGCGACAGTCAGACACTGATGTCGCGAAATGCCTCCGCACCAGGAAGCTTGCGGTTGGCCTTCTCGAACAGCGCCGCACCAACGAGTGCAGCCGCCGCATGTTGGCCCAACAATTTGAAAAGTTCGAAATCTGTGTGGGAAAATCGTGTTTTCTGCTCGAGGGTGCCATAGATCACGATGGCGCCCACGGACGTTTCGTCGACGTCGAGAGGAATGATCACAGGTGGTCGCTCGAAATCAACTTGGCTGGTGTCGCGATCTTCCTCGATGACCGACTTTCGGGCGTGGATCGCTTCGCCCACCTTCGAAGAATTGGCCCCGAGGATAACAAGACGGTCACCGGGAACTCCTTCAGAAGCCACGGGAACGAGCTCCTTGCTATCGGCGGAAATGATGTACATCGCGTACGCTTCGGCCCCGACGAGCTGAGCCAAGATCTCCTTGATCCGCCGAACGACGCCCCGTGGCGTCAGACTCGCGTGGAGTTGGTTACTCGCGACGAAGAGATTGGCCAGGGAAGCAAACTCATGTTCAACCTCACCAAAACGCTCGTCAAAAGTGTCCTGAGCCTTTTCGGCTTGTTCTGTCCGCGAAAGAAGCTCCCGCCGCTCGGCCTCGAGCCGTTCCACTTTGGAGAGCAAGCGAGCCACCGCGTCATCGGCTTCCAGCTGAGCACGAAGACGTTCATTTTCTTGCTCCAAGTCGAGCGCACGACTTCGGATACGGGAATACTCCTGCATGAAGTGTTCGGTGAGCTTGGCTCCTCGCGAAAAGCTTTGCAGGACCTCATCTCGCTCCCGCATGAGGTCGGGCGGCGGTGAACTGTTGCGTTTGGTTCCCTCACCCATGTTAGCGGCAGGCTACCATTTCTTTTCGGGGCACCGAAAGGTAACGGTGACAGAAGTCGCAGACCCAGGGGCCGCTCGGCCGTTTCAGCTGCCACACCCTGCCAGACGAAAGCAGGGAGCAAGCTACGCGGGAGCTCTTTGAGCGGCCTTTCGGCCGATCTCCTTACTTTTTGCCACATCCTGATACGCTGCCCCGATGACCGAGCTCGGAAAGCGCAAGTCCGACCACCTGGATCTCACCATCTCGGGCGATGTGGGTTTTCGTCGGACAACTCTTCTAGAACAGGTCCAGCTCATTCATTCGTCACTTCCTGAAGTCTCCGTCGAAGAAATCGAGCTGAGTCTTCGGCTCTTCAGTAAGAAAGTCGAAAGCCCAGTCGTCATCGCGTCAATGACCGGTGGAACGCCGAGGGCCGAAGAGATCAACAAAAAGCTGGCCGAGGTGGCACAGCGCGGTGGACATGCCATTGGTCTCGGCTCCCAACGCCCCATGGTCAAGAAAGGCATCATCGATCGGGACATCGCACGCAGCTATCAGCTCCGCGACATTGCGCCGGACGTGCCATTGTTCGCCAACATCGGGGTGATTCAAGCTGGACAGATGTCAACGGAATTCGTGGAAGAGATGTGCGGCACCGTTGGTGCCGACGCACTTTGCGTTCATCTCAACCCCGCCCAGGAGATCATCCAAAGCGACGGCGACCGGGATTTCCGAGGAGCGGTGGACACCCTCCAACGTCTGGCAGAACAGCTCAGTCTTCCCATCATCGCCAAGGAGACGGGCTGTGGTCTCTCCCGCAGAACCGCGGCCACGCTGGATCAGATCGGCGTGCGACACGTGGATGTGTCCGGAGCCGGAGGGACCTCTTGGGTCGGTGTAGAAACCAAACGAGCCACCGGGGAGACCCAGCGTCTCGGGCAGCAGTTCTGGAACTGGGGGATCCCGACGGCGGGCAGCTTACTCCAAGTCTCCGCATCTCATTTCAATACGGTCATTGCCACCGGTGGGATCCAATCGGGATTGGATGTGGCACGCTCCATTGCGCTCGGGGCGTCAGCCTGCGGAATGGCACGTCCCGTACTCCAAGCCGTGGACTCCGGCGGCGTCGACGGCGCGCTCGCGCTGCTCGGCCAAGTGAACACCGAGCTCGCCACCGCGATGCTGCTCACCGGCTGCCGTCATCTCGACTCTCTGCGCCGCGCCCCAAGAATCCTCGGCCCCGACCTGAAACAGTGGACCGAAGTTTGACACCCTCGAAGGCAGTCCATAACGTGAAACCACAAATGCCTACACCTCGCCGGACCTCGCCCGGAAAGTTTCCTTCCGGACGGTCCCCTTCCAGGCAGTCCCTTTCCGGGCAGTCCCCGTCCGAGCGGCCTCTCGCGGAGCCAGGCTCGTCCGGTGGGCGCTCCGAAGCCGACGCCGGCAGCCCTCCCTTCGTTTCTCTTTTGAAAGAGGTTCAAAAGGAGGTCAATCAGCGGCTTTCCACGGTGCTTGCCGAAAGCGAGGAATGGGGACGCACCCACGGCGAGGAGGTCGCTGCCATGATCGGGGCGGTGCGCTCCCTGTGCGAGCGAGGAGGGAAGCGACTCCGTCCGGCTCTTTGTCTCCTAGGAGGCTTCTGTGTCGATCCACAAGCGGAGCGGGATCCGTTCCTCGATGCGGGCGTGGCGCTCGAGCTGCTGCAAGCATACTTCCTCATTCACGACGATTGGATGGATCGAGACGCTCGGCGGCGCGGTGGACCTACGGCCCATATTTCTCTCTCTCAGCACTTCCACTCAAACACGCTGGGGGAGCGCTCCGCCATTCTCGCTGGCGACCACGCGGTCGCCCTCGCCCAAAAAGTGCTGGCAGAGGTCGACGTCCCCTCCCCCCGATTGCGCAGCGCCCTGAAGACATTTGCTGCGATGCAGCTCAACGCCGTCGCCGGCCAGCAACTCGATGTCGTCTCGAGCAGCGCCCACCCCGAATCGGTCTACGAGCTCAAAACCGCTAGCTACACGGTGCTCGGGCCACTCCGTCTCGGTGCGGAGCTCGCCGGCGGCGGTCACACGGTGATCCAGTGTCTCGAGTCCTTTGCCAAACCCCTCGGCATTGCGTTTCAGTTGAGAGACGATCTGATCGGGGTCTTCGGCGACCCCCAGAAAACAGGCAAGCCACGGGGAGCCGACCTGACAGCGGGAAAGAACACCTCACTGGTCCAAAGTGGGCTTGGCCGCCTCCCCCCCGAAGAGCGAAAACTTCTCGGGCACGTCCTCGCGGGCCATTCCGTCGAGCAACGGGATGTCGAGCACCTGGTAACTTGCCTCGAGGAGTGCGGCGCCCCAAGCGAAATCGAAGCCCGCATCGAAGAGCTGATCCAACAGGCCTTCGAAGCTCTCGACAGCGTCCAACTCTCCACCCGAGGACGTTCGCTTCTTGCCGGAGCCGCCACTGCACTCACCGAGCGCGATGCATAGGTGGAAAGCCATGCCGATGCTACGTGTCCGGGCGCAACGGACAACAACCAACGATAACCAACAACAATCACAGCAAAGTACTTGGAGCGCTGGAAACTCGCGGACCACGGCCCCCTTCTCATCCAGCGCCTTTTGAGATGATGAGAGAGGTTTTCGAGGAAGGACGAGGTCATGCTTCCGGCAAAGTGATTTTACTGGGCGAGCATGCCGTCGTGTACGGAACGCCCGCCATTGCCGCAAGCCTGGCCCATGGGGCGCGGGCGGTAGCGCGGCGTTCGGAGACGAACCGCCTTTTCCTCGGCAACAAAGAGCTCCCGCAGGACGATCCTCTCCATCCAGCATTGGAGAGGATTCGCACGGTTCTCGGTGCACCCCCGGTGGAGCTCCGACTCGAGCTCGATTTACCGCCTGGTTGCGGTCTGGGCGCCTCCGCGGCCTTGGGAGTAGCGTCCGCTCGCGCGCTGGCCGATCTTTCCGGGCAGTCGACGAGCCAGCGGCGCATTTCGGAAGCCGCCGATGCGTGGGAAAAAGTGTTTCATGGGACGCCTTCTGGCGTGGACCGCAGCGCCGCCCAAGAAAACGGTGTCCTGCGCTTCGTCCGCGGACAAGAGCCCGAAAAACTCG
The DNA here is from genome assembly GCA_964440025.1 of uncultured Polyangiaceae bacterium. Lineage (GTDB taxonomy): Bacteria > Myxococcota_A > Polyangia > Polyangiales > Polyangiaceae > NIC37A-2. The sequence continues at coordinate 16,545 of CAYTRQ010000005.1, forward strand.
TTCTTCGCCGCTCCCTCTTCCTGACCGTCGCCGTGGCGAGCCCTGCCGCAAGCACACGCGATATGATCGACAACGTGGCACGTTTGCGCAGCGCCAATCCAGATCAGTTCGACAAGAATCTAGAAGCCATCAGAAGCCTCGTCGATAACGCGACAGCATGCCTACGCAGCGGCGACATTCGCTCCACAGGACGCCTGATGGATCTTTGCCAGATGATCCTCTCCGGCTGGATGCTCTCGACCGAGGGCATCGAACTCGCCTGCGCAAAAGCCCGAGAGGCAGGCGCGCTCGGCGCAAAACTGACGGGAGCCGGTGGCGGGGGCTGCATCGTAGCCCTCTGTGAAAACGACGCGATGAGTCGGCACGTGCAAGATGCACTCCTCGATCTGGGTCTCGAAGCGTTCGCGACTCGAGTGCCTCAATGAGCGAGCACGAATGTCGAACGCTCAAGAACAAGCAACCGCAGCGGACGAGTCAGCGGAGCCGGGCGAGCCGGCGAAGTATGAAGGGAGCGAGTGGGCATGGCACAACGAACGAACGATCTCGGCCGCGCAGAGGCCTGCGCGAATATCGCTTTAGCCAAATACTGGGGCAAGTCTAAAAAGGGGGACAACCTCACAGCGGTGCCCAGTCTTTCGATGACCTTGGACTCACTGAGGACGAGAACGGAAGTGAAATTCGAGACCGGTCTCACCGAGGATCTCGTCGTGTTGAATTCTCAGCTTGTCCACGGTAGCGAGACCGCTCGTGTTTCCGCCCTGCTCGATCGTTTTCGAAACCTCGCCGACATCGACCTCAAGGCTCGAGTGACGAGCATGAACAATTTCCCCACAGCCGCAGGACTCGCCTCCAGCGCCTCGGGATTCGCAGCCCTGGCGGCGGCTTCGAGCCAAGCCTGCGGATTGGAGCTCGCTGCCGCAGAGCTCTCTTCGCAGGCACGAAAGAGCTCTGCCTCGGCCGGGCGTTCACTTTTCGGAGGTTTCGTCGAGCTTCTCTCGGAAACGCCCCAGGCTTCGCCCGTTGCACCGGCCAATCACTTTCCTCTTGCGATGATCGTTCTGATCGTCCGTTCGAGCAGAAAGGAAGCCAGCTCGAGCTGGGGCATGCAGCACACCGCAAGCACTTGTCCTTATTATGAAAGCTGGTTGCACCATGCACCCGAGATGTTTGCCCAAGTGCGCTCCGCGGTGCTCGAAAAGGACTTCACGAAACTCGCCGAAGCCATGGAACACTCGACTCGCCTGATGCACGCAACGATGATGACCTCACTGCCGCCCATTTTGTATTTTCGGGGCGCGACCGTCGAGCTGATGCACGAAGTCGCCAAGCGAAGAGCCGCGGGCCATCCCGAAGCGTATACCATGGACGCGGGCCCCAATGTGAAAGTGCTCACTCCTGCGCAAAACCTCGAGGCGGCCCTGGCATTTTACAAGAGCTATCCGGGGGTCGAGTCGATTGTCACCTGCCGGCCCGGCCCGGGCACCGCGTTCCTTTCCCATTCGAGCGCACTTGAGACAGCACAGCGCGAAAACGAGGTTTCGTGAGCTGTCGCGCTCCAGGAAAACTCGTGCTCTCCGGAGCCTATGCAGTACTCCGCGGCGCCCCGGCGGTGGTCACCGCGGTCGATCGCTATGTGGTCGCAAACGGTAAGCATCCTGCCGGACTCGAAACTCCAGAAGTCGTGGCGGCGCTTCAGGCCCTCGCCAAGCGAGGAATTCGCCTCCCCCCAGGGCGCAGCGTTCCCTCCTTCGATGCGAGCGCCCTTCGCAGCGACGGAAGAAAGCTCGGCCTCGGCTCCAGCGCCGCCATCGTCGTCGCGTCGCTTTGGGAAATCATCTCCCACCTCGAAGAACTGAAGGACCACAGCCCTTCGAACCTGCGGGAACTCGTGTTCGAGCTCGCCCTCTCGGGGCACCGCGCAGCCCAGGGAGGCGGAAGCGGCATCGACGTCGCCGCAGCCACGTTTGGGGGAACCCTCGTCGCCAAAAAAGCAGACGACCGGCTCTTCCTCGAAGCCACGCCCCTTCCCCCCGAGCTCCACTTCGAGACCTGGGCCATGCCGAGCTCCGCCTCGACGGCAAGGTTCATCCGCGCCGTGCTGTCGCTAGAAAGCTCCGCCCCCCACAGGTTCACCGAAACCTTCGGCAGCCAAACTCGAGCCAGCCTGCAAGCCGCCGACGCACTCAGAAAGGAAGACACGGGGGAATTCCTTTTCGCTCTCACACAGCAATGCCACTACCTGGCCGCCCTCGGCGATGCCGCGGAAGTTCCGATCGTGACTCCCCAGGTCCGCTCCCTATGGCAGGACGTCGACCCCCAAGCCTGCTTCCTCCCCTCGGGAGCCGGCGGCGGCGACGTTACGCTCTACATTGGGCGACGGCCGTCCTCCCCCACCTTTCGCCGACGAGCGGGCGAGGCGGGACTCCAACTCGTCGATCTTCGGCTTGGCGCGGAAGGTTCTGGCCCCTCTCCAGATCCTGGCCCATGAGAAGAACGTATCTCATCCCCCAAAGGGGCTTCCAAGATACGTCCCAATAAGAAGCAGGGCACAGCGTACCAATGACCAACTCACGCATTCCCGGGTTTTACCAACTTTCTCTCCAACAGCGTCGCGATCTCTTGGCAAAAGAGCTGGGAGCCATCGCAGAGGACCTCAAAGAGACCCTCGATTCGGGAGGGCTCACTCCACAGCGAGCCGACCAAGTCGTCGAAAATGTCATTGGGACCTACAGCCTCCCCTTCGGGGTCGCGCTCAACTTTCAGATCAATGGTCAGGATCGCCTGGTTCCCATGGTCGTCGAGGAACCCAGCGTGATCGCTGCGGCATCGAATGCCGCCAAGATGGTTCGTCTGGGCGGAGGCTTCGAGGCGCGGATGGAAGAGTCTTTGATGATCGCCCAGGTCGAACTCCGGGACGTGCCCGATCCAGCAGAGGCCCAATCCACCATCCGCAATGAGGCCCCCCAAATCCTCGAAACCGCGGCCCGGGCAACACCGGGCCTCGTCCGCAGAGGGGGCGGGCCCCGAGAGCTCGAAGTGCGACAGATCGGTCCGTCTCATCTGGTTGTGCATCTCCTCATCGATTGTTGCGACGCCATGGGCGCGAATCTGGTCAACTCCGCGGCCGAAGGAGCGGCCCCCCTGCTGGCCCAATTGGCTCATGCCAGAATGGGTCTCCGAGTTCTCTCCAATCTCTCTGATCGCCGGACGGTCCAAGTCTCCGCACGCGTCCCAGTCCAAGCGCTGGCGCAAGGGCTCGATTTCCCTGCAAGCGACGTGGCAAAAGGTATCGAAGAGGCCTCGATCTTTGCCGA
>CAYTRQ010000005.1:19868-33776 GCA_964440025.1 uncultured Polyangiaceae bacterium
CCGAACGAGACCCCTATCGATCCGCGACTCACAATAAAGGAATCATGAACGGCGTGGACTCGGTGCTCCTCGCGACCGGCAACGACTCCAGAGCTGTCGAAGCCGGAGCCCATGCCTTCGCGGCACGGGAAGGAAAATACTCTCCCCTGGCAACGTGGCGATCGGCAAGCGACCACTTGGAGGGCCAAATGCTCCTCCCGCTCGCCGTGGGAACGGTCGGAGGAACACTCCGCGTTCACGACGGCGCTCAATTGGCACTGGCTCTGGCAGGCGTCAAAAGCTCTCGCGACTTGGCATTTCTCTGCGCGGCTGCCGGACTCGCCTCCAACCTCGCGGCCCTGCGGGCCCTGGCCACCGAGGGAATTCAACGGGGGCACATGTCACTGCAGGCTCGCGCTGTTGCCACCTCGGCAGGTGCCACTGTGTCGGAGGTCGATGAGGTGGCGCAGACCATCAGCCGGGAAGGCTCCGTGACCGAGGCTTCCGCGCGGGAAGCGCTCCGAGTCCTCCGCTCCAACCGGACTTGAAACGGCGCGCGACAGCTGATTCTGTTGCGGCAGTGGGCTCGAGGGAAACAACCGCAAACTCCCTCCCACTCAGGAGATCAGAGTGCAGACATTCGACCCTCAAACCATTTTGCGAGACGAACTGGGCGAGCTCAAAGCCTACGCTCCTGCGCCTGGCAGTTTTCCAGTCAAGCTCGACGCCAACGAAGCCCCGCCTCTGCTCAGTGCCCAGGCTCGCAAGCGGCTCAGTGAAGCAGCCGGCAAGGTGCTATTCGAGAAGTATCCCGATGCTAGCCAAAAGGAGCTTCGCCGGGCGATTGCCAACCATCTGGGAGTCAAGCCCTCGCAGGTTCTTGCCGGAGTGGGGAGTGATGAAATCATCACTCTCTTGCTCACGGTTGCAACTCGCGTAAAAAGCAAAGCTCCCGCCCCAACCGTCGTGACCACAACCCCGACGTTCGTCATGTATCGCCTCAGCGCTCGCGTGCGCGGACAGCGGGTCATGGAGGTCCCGTTGGACGAAGATTGGGACGTGAATGAGGACTCGATGCTGCGAGCCATCGAGATGGCCGCCCCCAACCTCATTTTCATGGCGAGCCCGAACAACCCGACCGGAACGATGATGAACCGGGACCGGCTCGAAACCATCATCGAAACCGCCAAAGAATCCCTCGTCGTCGTCGACGAAGCCTACGTGGACTATGCCGACCGCGACCAGCTCGATCTTCTGCAAAAGTACGAAAACGTCGCCATCCTTCGGACGCTTTCCAAAGTCGGCTTCGCTGCGCTTCGAGTTGGCTGGATTGTGGCAAGCCCAGCCCTGGTGTCCGAGCTCGACAAGGCCAGGCTTCCGTACAACATCCCGACAATGTGCCAACGCCTGGCAACGGTTGCCTTGACGGAGCTCAACGACGAAATCAAAACGACCTGCAGTACAGTCGTTGCCGAACGCAACCGGATGACCGAGGAGCTCCGCCGCACGGGCGGCATCGAGATCGCCCCCAGCCAGGCCAATTTCCTCTGGCTCGGGCTCCCTACATCAGCAGATGATGTCTATTCCGAGCTCAAAAAACGCGGAGTTCTGGTGCGGAGCTTCCACGGCCGAGGCGGGCGACTCGAGCGGTGTCTGCGGGTCACGGTTGGCACGCAAGAAGAAAACGATCGTTTCCTGGAAGCTTTCCGGGAATGCCTCTAAAGGCAACGGCTCGCCACGGCACGTTTCGTGCTTTTTCCAACGCCTCCTCTCCCGGTTTTTCGCCATTCCGCACGTGAGCCCTTTCTCCACTTTTTTTTGCGCACTGAGACCTCAGGGCTTCCTTGCTCTGATCCTCTTCGTGCTGGGCGCCACCACCAGCTGCAGCGGCAAACAAACGATCGAACGCCGGTGGGGTGCTACCGTGCAACGCGAACGAGCCGTTCCCCAAGAAGGATACGGCTGGTACGCGCGCGCGGTATTTCTCGAGGGCCAGGGGCACCTCGAACTCGCCCGTCAAGCTTACGAGCGAGCTCGAGGCGCCGATCCTCGAAGCGGCGCCGCTTGGGCCGGACTAGCAAGCACATTTTGCCAGCAGGATCCGGAGCGGGCTCGACGCCTTTTCCAAGCTGGCCTGCGCAGGTCCGCGGAGCGCGCGCCCCTCTACGGAGCGCGCGCCCGATGTCGCCTCAGCTGGGGAAAACCCACTGCCGCGCTCAGCGACGCCCAAAAGGCACTCTCCCTCGAACCCACCTGGGCCGACGCCAGTGAACTGACCGCGGAAGCCCTCGAGCAGCTAGGACGGCGAGACCGAGCTCACGTCATCCGCAGAGCACTGAAATTGTACCAAGGGGGAACACCTCCCCCCCCACGCCCCCGACGGCCCTCGATTTCCGATGTGGACCGCGCTCTGCGTACTGGAGATCTTTCTCGAGCCCAAACCTTGGCTGCAGGCCAACTTCTCCCAGGCGCTCTCGCAGCAAGAGCGCTTGCTCTGCAAAAACCCGAGCTGGCCCGGAAGCAGGCTCGGCTCGTCTCCCGCGCAGCTCCGAACAACGGGAGCGCTTTTTTCGTCCTCGCAATCATCTCAGAAGCCCCCGATCTGACACCGGGCGTCAAACCCCTCACCCCTCCTCCCACCGATCTCACTATTTGCCTTTTTACCCAACATCTGGCCCGTTATCTGGGTCAACCCTTGGCGATGCATTGGCTACTCAAGTTCACGTCTGAAGACTCAGCCTCGCTGCTCTCCCAATGGCGACAGGCCTCCGACCCGCTTTTGAGGCGCTGCGCGAAGACCATCACGACTCTTCCCTGAAACACGCTTCGCATGCGGCCGCTCAAGGAGCCACGAGCCCGCCAAAGGGGGACTCCAGGCTCGGTGAGGACAGCCCGCCTGCGAGGACGAGATTTCTCATCGGGCTCTCACTTTTCTGGATCCCCATCCATGCTTTTTCGCAGGGCTTCGGCATCAAAGGGTAGCTCGAGGGTGACTTCGGTGACTTCACCGGCCTCGATCTCGATATCACGCCCGGTCACGGCCCCCGTTGCTGGGAGCATCGCATTGATCTTGGCCGAGCCCACGGGGATCCCGCTGATCTCGAATTTTCCATCGAGCCCCGTCACATCGAAAGTGGGATACGGCACAACGATCACATTCGCCACATTGAAGAGCCGCATGCTATCAACAAGCCGATATTGTCCGGGTTTGCGGGGCGGAATGTGGACCGGATCCGCATTCGGCAGTACGAAAAGCTGAGCTGGCATTGGTTGCCCAAGGAGCTCCGGCACGTACGCGCGGTTGTCGGCCGCCTGGATCTGCAAGTTCTGGCCAAATGTCATCCCGACAGTACGCCGATCCCAAGCGCATCCGGCAGCCCGTACCGTCACGACCTCGTCCTCCGCGGGCACGTAGCCATCATAGCCCGTCACCGCAACGAACGCATCGGCCAGCGCTCTCTCTTTCCCCTCACGAGGAGTTTGGGCAAACATCTCGCGCGAGAGGTTGCAGCTCGGCTTCATGTTGGCGAGAGCCTGTTTGAGAGTGATGGGTTCATCTCCCGTGGAACGAACCAGGCCCACAACAGTGCCCGTTTCCCCTTGGTACGGCTCTCTCCCCAAAGGATTGACCACTTTGTCGATTTTCTCCTGCGGCGGCAACGCCGAGATCTTCTTCCTCATCTCCTTGGCGCTGGGCTTGCCCTGTCCCTTGCCTGCAGCGTCCGCGGCTTGAGCCCCGCTCCCTTGTTGCTCGGCCGGCGTCTGCTCCTTTTTCTGTTGCGCCGAGTTCTGCTGCTTTTGTTTTTCTTCTTCCGGTTCACAGCCCAAGACAGCAAGCCCCAGCGACACCAGCCCCGCGAGACGACGAAGACGAGCCGGAAAGTTCATCGAGTTTTCCTTTACAGCGAGTTTCACAGTGTTTGAATGTGCTCCCGGCCCAAGGTCGAAGCAAGATGCGCCAAGTCCTTCCGGAGCCCCTTCACTTGCATCGAAGACGCCCCTCATGACTCGAGACGTGTTCAAAACAGCCCCGCTGGAGCACGTCTCACAACCTCGAAAGCCCCAGCCGACGCTCTCGCGCGGACAGGTGAGGCGGGCCTCGGCAGGGCCTTTTCCAGCGCTTGGTTCGAGGAGCCGGGTTTCTGATTGGAAAGTATCTCATCGCTCCTTTGGGGCGGTGAGATCCGTTCGATCGCTGACAAGCGCCGTCATCATGGGGATTTCGTGCCTGCTGGCTTTGTCGAGTTGTCAGGAACGGCAGAAAGATGCCCCCACTCACGGGTCCCGGCCTTTTTCGATCTCCATTCTCGACACGCAGGCTTGCCCCCTTCCCGAGGGAGTCGACTCCGAGACGCAGCGTATTCTGGGCGTCAAGGTGCGCGTGACTTCGGCGCACCCGGGATATGTCCCGGCCAATTTCTTCTATGCCTCCGTGCTGACCAAAGATGGTGGCCGCTACTTGGCGGAACTTTCCGGTTGCAAGCCAGTGCTGTCCAGCCCTCCACTCAAGCCCGGCGAGTCGGCGGAAGGCTTCTTGAATTTCCCACTGCCGGTCGATGAAGCTCCCGAGGAGCTCGTTTACGCTCCCAACCTCGAGCACACGCTCGGTGCGGAATCGCTGCTTCCCCACCACCTTGCCCAGGAGGTCGAGCTGCCGTGAAAGAGTGGAGGATCCCCCTCAATGACCGAGCACGATTGTCGAGCAGTCCTTGCGGCCCCACTTCTGGGTGGGGGCCCGCAAGGGCTCTCGAAAGCCTGAAATCTGCTCGAGGTCAGTGGTTGTGGCTTGTTTTTGAGCGAGCGACTTTCGCGCTCGCTCATTTAGGCCCCTTGGTCCTCTTCTGTTCCTTCACCGCATGCGAACAGGACAACGAGGCAGCCCCCTCCGAGCCAGGATTGCAAATGGAGTCGCCGTTCGAGGCCAAGCCCACCGTCACGCCCAAGGCCCAGGCGACGACATTTGATGATCCGGATTTTCGCCTCTCGGTGCGTGCCGCCACCGTCTGCGAGGACACGGCTCCCTTTCTGCCCAGCCCTGGTGACAAACGGATTTCCGTGCCCGTTGAGGTCGTCGCCAAAGGAAAGCGGATGGTTCCGATAGGGCCGCTCTCTTTCCAACTCGTCGATCACGAGGGGCACCACTACGGGCCGACCCTCGCCGGCTGCGGCTCTCCGCTCGAGAGTCGCCAACTCGAGGGAAACGAGACCGCAAAGGGCACGGTGGCGTTTGATGTTCCCCAGCAGGCAGAGGAGCTCGAGCTCCAGTTCGAGCCATTCCTCATTGGCCGCCCCCAGGTGACGGCTCGTGTTCGAGTGACGACGAAGTGATCCTGGCCCTGCTCCAGGACCTGCAAGATCAGGCGCCCTGAAAGAGCCGGCACCCTGAAAGACCCAACGCCCCGATAAACCTAGCGCCCCGATAAACCTAGCGCCCCGATAAACCTAGCGCCCCGATAAACCTAACGTCAGCGAAGGGCAGCCGCGATCAGCGAAGGATCGCTGCCTGAGCGGCGGTCAGGGACTGATCGGGCAAACAACCGAGCAGCAAAACGAAAAGGGCCGCGATCACGAGGGCCGCAGGGGCCAGTCCGGAACGCATCGGTTGAGCCCTGGGGGCCCCCGGTTTGGGTTCCCTCATGTACATGAACACGATGACCTTGAGGTAGTAGTAAGCGCCGATAACGCTATTGATGAGACCAATGAGAGCTAGCCCATAGAGCTCGACTTCGATGGCGGCCTTGAATACGTACAGCTTACCAAAAAATCCTGCAGTCGGCGGGATCCCTGCCAGGGACACCAAGAACAAAAGCAATGCCAAGGCCACCGCAGGATGGCGCTTGCCCAACCCCGCAAGATCCTCATAGCTCACGCTTTCCTTGCCGAAGCTTCCAGCGAGAATCAGCGCCCCAAAAGCCCCCACGGTCGAGACACCATAAGCAAACAGATAAAACAGGACCGACGCCTGAGCCTCGGGAGCACGACTCGCTGCCACTACGCCGACCAATGCATAGCCCGCATGAGCGATCGACGAATAGGCGAGCATCCTCTTGACCGAAGACTGACGTCCGGCGATCAGATTGGCCACGAACATGCTGAGGACCGCAAGGGTCGCCAACACTGGCGGCCACCCGGATCCCCAGCTCGCAATGCGCTCGTCACCAAGTGCCGAAAAGAGAACGCGAAGCATCATCGCAAAGGCGGCACTTTTGACGATGGCGGCCATGTAGCCGGTCGTCGGCGTCGGAGCGCCTTCATACGCGTCCGGTGCCCACATATGAAAGGGAACGGCACTCACTTTGAATGCGAGCCCGACGAGCATCAGCGAAAGGGCAATCACCAGCAGGCCGGTTTTCCCCCACAGTTCCTGCCCCGAGAGACTCCCTAGCGCATCACCGATCCCCACGAGATCCGTGTGACCGGTCGCTCCGTAGAGGAGCGCGCCGGAGAACAACAAGATCGCAGCGGCAAAAGAGCCAAGCAAAAAGTACTTCAGAGCCGCTTCCGATGCTCGGCGACTACTCCGCCGCAGGCCGATCATCGCGTAGGTGCCCAGTGACATGGTCTCGAGAGCGACGAGCAAACTCAGCAGATCGCCAGCTGCCGCCAGCGCCATCGCCCCCAAGCTCGAGAAGACCAACAGAGGAAAAAACTCCCCACGTTCGATCTTGTGTTCGGGAAGGTAAGCGCCCGCGAGCAAAGCGACGAGCCCACTCCCCAAACAAATCACAAAGCTGAAGAAAACGCTGAAGCGATCGATCACGAGGAAAGGAGCGACTTCGGCCAGGCCCGGGAGGCTCTCCGGACCGACCATCCAAAGGGAAGCACTCAAGACGGCCCCGGCGAACAGTACGACCGCAGCAATCAGGCCCAGCTCACCTCCGCGGCCAGCACCCGCATCAATGACCTCGCCGTGAGCGTCTACCCCTTGTCCGGCGGCCGGCCTTCCAAAAGCCTCGGCCAACATCAGCAAGATCCCGCCCAGCGCGACCGCCAGTAGCGGGGAGAGTCCAAAGAAAACGTGCATTTACTGGGCCTCCTTTTCGGCTCCACGAGGACCGCCCGCCGCGCTGTCGGCTCCGGGGGCTGCATTCGCTTCGTTCTTGGCAGTGGCTCCCTCTGCAGCCGACTGGGACTGCGGAGCTCTGGGATAGCCACGCTCCAGGGGGCCACCACGCCGGGACATCAACCGCGCCGGCGCACCCACTTCCTGGTCGGTGAAGTTCACCCGGTGCTCCCGATACCGGTCGAGAACGGCCTCGACCGTGGGCGCCATCGGATCCAGGAAGAGTCGCGGCGTCAGACCAATGATGAAGATCATGGCGATGAGAGGAGCCACGGCGATCACTTCCCGCACGTTCATATCCGCAAGGCCCTTGTTCTTGTCATTGTTGAGAGGACCAAAGAACACCTTCTGCACCACGCTCAGCATGTACACCGCGGCAAGAATGACTCCGAGGGAAGCCAAAATGGCCTGAAGGTGGAAGAACGGTCGGAGATATTCGGAGAGAAAGGTGCCCATAATCACCATGAACTCGCCCACAAAACCGTTCGTCCCAGGAACGCCAATGCTCGACATCGTCACGATGATAAAAAGGGTCGCGTAAACGGGCATGACCTTGGCAAGACCTCCGAATTCCTTGACCAACCGCGTATGCCTTCGATCGTAGATCACTCCCACCAACAGAAAGAGCGCTCCGGTGGAGATTCCGTGATTGATCATCTGCAGGATAGATCCAGAAAGGCCCGCTGGAGTCGCCGCGAAGATCCCCAGCATGACGAAGCCCATGTGCGCCACGGAGGAATAGGCAACCAGGCGCTTCACATCGTCCTGCTTCCAGGCCACGAGAGCTCCATAGAAGATGCCCATCAGGATCACGCCACTGGCAAAAAATGTCGCCGCAGTCCCGGCGGGACCGCCGAGCATCCCCATGCAAAAACGAATGTATCCGTAGGTCCCCAACTTGAGGAGGACGGCCGCGAGAATCACCGAACCGCCCGTGGGGGCCTGCACATGCGCATCAGGTAGCCACGTGTGGAACGGAAAGACGGGCACCTTGATCAAAAACGCCAGCGCGAACCCTCCAAAACACAACCAGGCGGCGGTCTCGGTAAGAACCAGCTTGGAGAGCGCCAGGTAGTCGAAGGTGATGTAGCCGGCGAGCTGCTTGTGCGTCCATACCATGTACAAGATGGCCGCGAGCATCATCATCGAGCCCACCATCGTATACAGGAAGAACTTGTAGGCTGCCTTGATGCGCTCCACCCCACCGTAGACCCCGATCAGAATCAGCATGGGGATCAGCATCATTTCCCAAAAGACAAAGAATAGGAACAGGTCCAGGGAGACGAAGGCACCGATCATCGCCCCGTGCAGCATGAGAAGAGCGAAACAGAGATCTTTGATCCGTTTCTGGATCGAGCCAAAGGAGACGAGAGCCGCGATCGGCATGGTGAACGTGCTCAGCAGGATCATCCAGAGGCTCAAACCGTCTGCCGCGACGTGGTAGCGAATCCCTAGAGAAGGGATCCATTCGGCGATGTATTGGAAATGCCACCCCTTGGTCCAAGAGACTCCGAGCAGAAGCAGGGAAAGAACAAAATCAATCCCCATCACGACGAGGGTGAACTTCTTGAGGAAGCCAGGCGCCTGACGCGGGAGGAACAGAAGAGCCACCGCACCAACCATCGGCGCAAAGACGATGCAGTTCAGCAGATGGGGCCACTCATCCTTCCGCTGGGTCAAAGGCTCACTAGCATCCGGCCACATTCCCTGCAGAAACAGGAGCGAAAAGCCGGCCACCATCCCCACACTCACGCGCTCCAGCCAGCTGCGCCCCGACGGGATGAGCGCTCCAAAGGCAAATGCGAGGAGAAAAGGGACTGCTTCGAAGAATGGTTGTGCTGCTTGGGGCATCATGATCAATGCTCCCCTCTCTGCTGTTCAAGGGCTTTCTTGATCGCGTCCAGCCGGGGGCGCTGATTCTTTTTTGAGCCTTCGGCATCATCACCCGGCGCTCGGCGAGCTCCCTTTCCAGATTTCCCGGGTGGGGAACCAGCACGGAGCTTGCCGTCAGCACCACGAATGATGCGAACCGGAGCGCCAGGACGAGAAGCGTCGGGACGGGGGCGCACGTAAGTGAACTCTTTCTCCGAGGTCACCCCAAAGGCATTTTTTACCTGCACCCTGACGGTACGCTCTTCGGTGACCTCGAGGTTGAATCGAGCGTTCTTTTGGTCCGAGAACTTCTCGCTATCCCACCCCTGCTCACCGTCGACGTCCCATCGGTAGCTATAACCGAGGCCCGGTGCAGCAACCAGCGCATAGTTTCCTGCACCGTGATTGACCGTTTGTCGAATGCTCGCGTGGGGAGCCCAAATATAGAGCGCGATACCGAGTATCCCAATGGTCATGGCAGCGGCGTACGCCTGCACTCGGCCGGTCTGGAATTGCCTGAGAACGGTTCCCCCCACCTGAATGAGACCGGCAGTGAACCGAGCGAGGATGCCGTCCACGATCCAGCGATCCGCCCACACGCACATTTCAGCGAGGGAATCGACGGCCCCAATGATGGTCTCCTGGTAAAACTCATCCACGCGCCATTTATCAGCGAGGAAGGAGTGGAGCCGGGGGTATTTTTCCACCAGCTCTGCGGCGGGCTTGCCCTTTTCCCTCACGTACATCCAGTACGCCAGGCCAACGCCGCCTCCAAATGCCACGAACACCGCCAGAGCCATCCCGACCATGAGGAAGCCCTCGGCCCCCTCATAGGTAGCTACGCTTGCTGAGGCCTCCGCAAACACGGGCTCGAGGACGTGATCAAGCGGTACGAGATGAATCGGATGCGCGTTGAGAAATCCACCCACTAACGCCAAAGCGCCCAAAATCCATAGCGGCCAGGTCATCTGCCAGGGGGATTCGTGCGGCACGGGTCCTTTCATCTCGGGCCCCGGCTGCTCATGGTCGTGATGCTCATGGTGCTCGGCATCGTCCGCGTGCGGATCGCGCCAATCCTTTTCAATCGTCCAACCGCGGAATTTGCCGAAGAAGATCCCCACGAACAGGCGCGTCATATAGAACGCCGTCATGATGGCCGCGAGCAAACCGATGGCGTAGAGCAATGTGCCCAGTCCTTCGGTCCATTGAAAATTGTCGATCGCGACCGGACCTCGAGGAGAATTTCCCGTGATCTCCTCGGGGCCGCTCACAAAGGATGTCTTGGCCTTGAAAAGGATCTCGTCCTTGGACCAAAAGCCACTCGTCAGCGGAAAACCGACGATGGCCGCCCAAGCGAAACCAAAGGTGAGATACGTGGCCGGCAGAAAACGACGGAGACCTCCCATGTTTCGCATGTCTTGGGAGGCATCGGTGCCGTGAATGCGAGCGTGCATCGCGTGAATCACCGAGCCAGCTCCCAGAAACAAACACGCCTTGAAGAAAGCGTGCGTGAAAACATGAAAAAATCCGGCTGTGAAAGCACCGACTCCGACGCCGAGAAACATGTAGCCCAGCTGGCTGACAGTGGAGTAGGCGAGCACTTTCTTGATGTCGTTTTGCACCAGTGCAATCGACGCCGCGAAGAGCGCCGTCAGGGCACCGAGTAGGGCCACAACGAACATGGCCATCGGGCTCAAAACGAAAAGCCCCGAGAGCCGGCACAGTAGATACACACCGGCCGTCACCATCGTCGCCGCATGAATGAGCGCCGATACGGGCGTAGGGCCCGCCATGGCATCCGGAAGCCAAACGTGCAGACCGAGCTGCGCACTCTTCCCCATCGCACCCAGGAAGAGGGCCAGACAGACCAAGGTCGCCGCGCTGGCGTAGCGCGGAGCATTGATCTGTGCCGCAATGCTTTCTGGAAACAGGCTAGCGATAGGAACCGTGTCGGAGACGGGCCAAATCTTCACGGTCGTCAGTAGCGACTCCCGACCTGCGTTGATTCCGGACCAATCCAAGGCGCCCACGTAGAACGCCAACAAGCCCATGGCCACCAATAGACCAAAGTCGCCAACACGGTTGGTGATGAATGCTTTCTTCCCCGCCGAAGCATTGGCTTCCTCACCGAACCAAAACCCGATGAGGAGGTAGCTACACAAACCGACGCCTTCCCAGCCGACGAAAAGGATGGGCAGGCTATCGCCAAGAATCAGCACCATCATCGAAAAGATGAAAAGGTTCAGATAGGCGAAAAACCGGTAGTAACCTGCGTCATGCTCCATGTACTTCGTGGAGTACAGGTGAATCAGGAAACCAATCCCCGTCACGATGAGTGACATGACGCCACTCAAGGCATCGAACCGAAATGCCACGTCGAGCGAGAGGCCACGAAACGTACCGGCTCCCGGTCCCGTCCCCGCGATCTCCATCCAGTTCCAGGCGGTCCAGTGCAGAACCGTTGAGGTTCCTTCGGTCTGTCCCTGATCCACCAGCAGAAGAAAGGAGGCGACGGAAAAGACAAAGGCCAGTCCCACGGACGAAAGCCCCATGAGTGAGACCGCCTCCTTGCCGAGACGCTGACCGAAGATGCCATTCCCGATGGCCCCAAGCAGAGGCAGGGCCAAGATCACGCCGAGCAGCGCGTAGTCGGTGACAGGAAAAATTTGGCTAAGAGCTTCCATAGTGTAGTCCAGCTGATTCCTTGGAAACCCCGAGCTCAGTGCCGCAAGCTGGCAGCCTCGTCACTACTCACTGAGCCACGCAGGCGATAAAATTGGAGAACGATGGCAAGCCCAACAGCTACTTCTGCAGCTGCCACGGCGATGATGAAGAAAGCGAACATCTGACCAGCCATATCGGCGGAGTGCTCACGATTGAATGCGACCAATGTCAAGTTGACGCTATTGAGCATCAACTCGATGCTCATCAGCTGAACCAGCACATTGCGCCGTACCAAAAACCCCACACTGCCTATGGTAAAAATGATCGCAGCCAAAAGAACATAGTGTTCAACAACGAGCCCGAGATCCATTATGCACTCTCCTTCTCGATCCCCTTGATCGGACTCTGGGAATTTCTTTCCGAGCTGTTTGAGGACTCTTTGTCAGAAGCGCCGGCACCTACCCCCTCATCGGAGCGACCTCCTGGGGTGGGGTTGTCGGACGTGAGAGGACCATGAAACATGCGCCGCGTGGCATGGTCCTCGTGAGTGCTCTGCTTCTTTTTGGCTCCAGGCTGAAACCGAGCCACGGCAATAGCGCCCACCACAGCGACAATGAGCAGCGCGGTCGCTAGCTCGAACGGAACCAATCCCTCCTCGAAGATGCGCCCCCCCACGGCTTCCACCGTGCCGTGGCTGGGAGCAATCTCCCGGAACTCGTGATGATCCCCGAACCCGATCAGACCGAGTGTCACGACTCCGAGAACGGCCACGATGGTGCCCGAAAGGATACGCGCGATTCGCGCTCTGGATCGCCCCGCCTCATCCACTCCGGCCAAAGGCCCCAATAGCATGATGACGAAAACGAATAAGATAACGACCGCGCCAGCGTAGACGATCAATTGTATCGCGGCGAGAAACTGCGCACTGAGCCCCACAAACAACCCAGCAATACCAGAAATCGTGGCGAGAAGGCCCAGGGCGCCACGAATGGGATTCTTCGCGAGGACAACGATGAGCGCCCCACCAATGCAGAGAGCCGCACACACGGCGAATAGAACACTTCCAGCACTCATACTTCCAAGGTCCCCGTCTGCCCCTTACCCCCCGATCGAAGGTAATCCTCCAACTGGGGCCGGAACTTGCGCACGAAGCTGAGGGCGGGCTGTGCCGCGCCATCACCAAACGCACAGATCGTATTGCCCGTGATGTTCGAGGCGATCTCGGAGAGCTGGTTGAGCTCCTCGAGATTGCCTTGACCGGTCAAGAGCTTGTCCAAGATTCTCTCGATCCAACCGCATCCTTCTCGGCACGGAGTGCACTGTCCGCAGGACTCGTGCCGGTAAAACCGCATCACATTGTGGAGTGCCAAGACAGGATCGGTCTTGTCCGACATCACGATGGCGCAGCACGTTCCCAGCATGCTGCCAACTCCACGGAACGTCTCGACCCCCAGGGGCAAGTCGAGAATGCTTTGACCATTGTAGGGTTCAAAGCGGGGATCTCCCGGCACGTCGACGACCTCGTCGGGGACGTGGACCGGACAAGAAGAGCCTCCCGGGATGACCGCCAAGAGATTGGCGTCTTCCTGGAGACCTCCCCCTAGATCATAGATCAATTCACGAAGCGTCAGTCCCACCGCGCACTCGTAGATGCCTGGCTTCTTGACGTGTCCGCTCACACCAAAAAGCCGAACCCCGCCGTCGTTCCAATCGTGGAGAGAACTGAGTTTGCTGAACGCATCACCCCCTAGCTGAAGCACCGTCGGCACGATGGCGATCGTTTCCACGTTGTTCACCGTACTTGGACAGCCAAACGCTCCGACCTGAGCGGGGAAAGGTGGCTTGAGCCTCGGCTCTCCCCTTCTGCCCTCGAGAGAGTTGAGCAAGGCGGTTTCCTCACCGCAGATATAGGCTCCCGCGCCAGTGTGGACGAAAACGTCCATCTCATAGCCCGAGCCAAACGGCGACTGGCCAAGATACCCCTTCTCCCGAGCTTCGGCGATGGCGCCCCACAATCTCTCCTTGGAAAGGTGCAGTTCATCACGCACATAAATATACGCCGCATGCGCTCCCATCGCGAACGCGGCAATAATACACCCCTCAATCAAAGAGTGCGGATTGCGCTCCATGATTGTGCGGTCCTTGAACGTTCCCGGCTCCCCTTCATCAGCGTTGATCACCAAGTAGTGCGGCTTACTTCCTGGCTTGGGCATGAAGCTCCACTTGGTGCCACAGTCGAAGCCCGCTCCCCCACGCCCGCGCACATGAGCAGCTTTCATCTCTGCGATGATGGCTTCCGGAGCCATGCTCCCAAGAGCCTTCCTGGCACT
>CAYTRQ010000006.1:0-30856 GCA_964440025.1 uncultured Polyangiaceae bacterium
GGAAAAGTCGCTTCGTCACTCGTCCCAGTCGGTGAACGGGCACCGCATGGGAATCGCATCCTCGATGGTGCGCTTCAGTTTAGAGCACATCTCACAACCTCGAAAGGCTCCGCCGAGGCTCACTCGAGAAGGTAAAGCGCGCAAAACCCCACTTTGTCGTTGGATTCACGTCAGGGATCTCTGTACTCTGAAACAAGAAGGGAGCCCCCCTTTTTCCTACCTTCGCGCACCCCTTTCTATGAAGCTATTTGATCGGCGACAAATCAAGGAGGCCACGACTCCGGTTTTCGAGCACCCGATACAGGTTCGCTTTCAGGATGTGGACGCCGCAGGTATCGTTTTCTTCGCGCGTTTTTTCGACTATGCGCACGAAGCGTACGAGGCCTTCCTTCGGGCCCATGACTACCCATTGGATGAGGTCCTCAAGGAGGGAGCATGGGCAGCTCCTCTCAGACATGCAGAAGCAGACTACCGTGCTCCGGTTCCTTACGGGCAGCGGCTCATTGTGCAACTCGTGCTCGCTATCGTTCAAGAGTCAGAAGTCACCCTGGGCTTTCGTTTGGTCCGTGAGGAGGGGAAAGTTTGCGCTACGGTGCAGACCGTCCACACATTCATCAGTCCTCGAGATTTTCAGAGACGATCGATTCCCAGCGGGCTGGTGACCGCATTGGAACCGATTTCTCGATAGAGGGCTTTTCGATCGATTTTACCCGACGCAAGGGTCGGGAGACGCTCGAGCCAGACATAGTCCTTGGGAATCGCGTAGCTGGGCAATATCTGTCTGAGGCGTTGTTTCATCGAATCGGAGTCAACTGGGCGCTCCACCGAGCTGACGACCGCCGCAATCACTCGCTGTCCCCATACAGGATCGGCAAGTCCCAACACGCAGGCGCTCCGAATCTCCTGAAGCTCACAGAGTGCTGCTTCGACCTGTTCTGGTGAGACATTTTCGCCACCGCTCACAATGACATTGTCGACACGCCCCAGCACTGAAATCTTTCCGTTCGGATGAAGATGAGCTAAATCTCCAGTGATAAGATATCCGTCGCGATCTATGGGGAACGGTTCATCCAGGTATCCGCGCATCATCATCGGTCCGCGTACAGAGAGCCGTCCCTGATCGTCGGTGCGAAGGCTCACCCCTGGGAGGGGCTCGAGCTCAGCCCTTTTCGACGTGTCCGATGAGTATGAAGGGTTCCGAGTGGCTATCTGGGAAGCCATTTCGGTCATCCCATATGTCACAGCTACCGGAACTCCCTTTTCCTCAGCACGATGGAGCAGTGAAGGGGGAGCCGACGCGCCCCCAAGCAAAACACAACGAACGCATGAGGGTAACGAAGCATCAGCTGTTTCCAGCAACCGATGAAGCTGCGTGGGTACGAGGGACAGGACGGTGACCCCGAACGTGCCGAGCAATTCAGCTGCCGTCGTTCCACAATGGGGAAGTCCCGCCATCACGACACACGCCCGTGACATCAGGCAACGGACGAGGATTGAAAGTCCGCCGACATGCCCAAAAGGTAACGCAAGGAGCCAGCGGTCGTCCGGTCGGGGAATGGCCAAGTGCTCCAAACTGGCCTTTGCCGCGTTCTGGAGGGATTGGCGGGTGTGGACCACAAGGTGCGGTCGACCCGTGGATCCAGAAGTGGGCAGAATAGCAGCATCTCCCGGACGGAGTTCGGACGAGTTTTGCTGAGTCCGGCGAACGAGAGCTTGCTGCTCGCCTGGAGGAAGGCGAGGCGAGAGGAGAAGGACGGGAACTCCAGCGCTCCAGGCGGCGAAAAGCTCGGTGATGGCCTCCAGCGATGGCTCGGCAACGAGAGGAACGAACCCTGCTGCACATGTTTCATGGAGTTGTTCGCGCCGCTCTGAGACCGCACGAGCCAACTCGCCAAAGGTTGCCTGTGCGCCCGAGGTAAGAAAAGCGAGTCCTTCTGGACAGGACGAGGAAGCGGGAGCGACGCTCAGTTCATCGACCTCCGGGGGACGATGAAGATGATGAGAACGAACACAAGGAAGCTCCATCCAAGGCCTTTCAGCGGGAAGCTGCCCCTTGAGGATCCGAGGAAGCTGTAAGCCTTCTCTTGTCCATCCGTCCAGCCCCCGATGTCGTCCGAGGCCCGGTGTGATCCCTGAAGATTGCAAAGCAAAGGCGAGGTGCACCGAAGTGGCAAGAGCAACAGGGCCATCGAAGAAGTGGGAGAGGCTGACCGAAAGACCGCGCCGTCGAACTCTTCGAGCCGCTTCGATGGTGGCTGTGATGCCCCCCAAGACCATGGGTTTGAGTACGGCCACGTTGGCACCGAGTGCTCCCACGTCGAAGTCCGGCGTAGAAAGAGGTTCGTCAACCGCAATCGGAGCGATGTGTGACAAGCTGGACCACTCATCGAACTCGGGTGTGGGATCCTCGATCCAACCAAGTCGACAATTTCCCGCTCGAAGAACACCTTGGGCAGCGATGATCATTCGCCGCGCTTGCTGGGGCGACCAGGCTAGATTGGCATCAAGCCGAATCTCGATCTCGGTCGTGCAGTTCGCGCTCAGAGCAGCAATGTGGTCCAGAAAAGCAAGTTCGCGCCCACCATCTCGACCGCATTTAAGCTTGAAGGTGGTGATGCCTTGGTTCAAAGCAGTCTTGAGATCGTCACCGGCCTGAGCCGAAAGGGGATCGAGAACCTGACTCGTGGGTAGGCTCAACGGCGGCACGTGAGAGTCGTGGCCAAGTAGACGCCACAAAGGAACTCGCTGCCGTGTGGCCATGAGAGAAAGCAGCGCAGCTTCAACGGCATGGCGAGCCGAAGGCGAGGAGATGTTTTGCGTGAGCCGCGGACCTACTTCGAACGGGTTCAGAGAAAGCGCCTCCTTGAGCTCGTCCTGCTTGAGAGAGAGTAACGTTGCTCGAGCTTGCTCGAAGCTCTCTTGCGTGAGGCCGAAGCCCTCGAGAGGACAAGCCTCTCCCCACCCTGAGTCACCCTTGATGTGCAAGCCGAGCAGGAGCGCTCGACGACCACCAAGTGTTTGCCGGCTCGTTTGGAGTGCCGGATGTCGAATGGAAAACTCCAGCAGATCGATCCGCAGCGAATGGCTCATCCGAATGACGTAGAGACAAAGATCCCCAGCGCGAGCAAGATCGAATGGAAAAAGACGAGTTTTGCCGAGGAAACCAATGTCCTGTTCAGAGCTCGCCCCTCGTACCGTTTGAGCTGGCGAACGTTTTTCCACGCCTGCGGCAACGTGATGAGAGGAAGCAGGCTCCAAGGAGACAGACGAAAAATCACAAACAAAACCAGAGGGACGAGGTAGGCCACAGCAGAGAGCCCTCGATACTGGAATTCGGCCGCTGTTCGCCCGAAACGTACCGCGAGCGTCCGTTTACCAGCGCTCGCATCGGTGTGTCGGTCACGGACGTTGTTGACCACCAAAATGTTCGTAGCGAGCGCTCCTGGAGCCAATGCGGCGACGAAACCGAGAAGTGGCACCTGGCCCATGTGGACGAAAATGGTTCCACAGACTGCAACGAAGCCAAAAAAAATCATCACGAACAGATCCCCCAAGCCATGGTAGCCGAGCGGAAAGGGGCCACCGGTGTAGGCAATGGCTGCAACAATGGCGGAGAGGCCTATGATGATGATCGCCGGCCCCGCGACGGTTGTCAGGTAGGCTCCGATCAGAAGTACAAGGCCCAAAACTCCGAGAAGTCCTCGCTTCATCGCACGAGGGCTGACCAACCCGGCTTGCACCGCGCGAGTTGGGCCGAGACGCTCTGCACTGTCAGCGCCCTTTTCATAGTCGAAGACATCATTGGAAAAGTTGCTGGCGATCTGCAAGAGGAGGGCACCGGCAAAGGTCGCCGCGACTGGACCGACTCGTACGTCCCCCAAACGATGAGCAATCGCGGTACCAACGGCAACAGGTGAGAGGGCGGCTGTGAGCGTGGCAGGCCGACAAGCCAGCAACCACGCGGACAGCCCGCCAGGTCGCGGAGCCGATGGAGGTGAATCCGAAGAACCGGAGTCTTGGGGAACTGCCAATGGGTCGGTCATACTCCAAGGAGGCGAAAGAGTTCGGCTGACACAATATCCGGCGCCTCAAGCAAAACATTGTGTCCCACATCCGGAACCGCAACGACCCGAGCATTGGGCTGCTTCTCTTGAAAACGGTGAGCCAAGTCGACGAACTTTCGATCTTGGTTACCGCAAAGCAACGTCACAGGGAGACGGAGGTCCCTCAGCAGCTCCCAATAGCTAGGCATGGAGGCAAGTCCAAGAACCTTCATGGCATGGGCAAGTCCTGCAGCTGTGTGGCAAAGCCGAGTGCGCTTCTGCGAGCGCCTCCCTTCTGGAAAACGCTCTTGGCTCGAGAAAAGCGCCATCTGGCTCCAATGATGTTCGAAAACAACCACGCCGTCCTGTTCGAGAATATCGATCCAGCGTGCTTCCCATGCGTAGCGTTCCTCCCGTTGTATCTGGGATGTGAGCCCGGGGTGAACTCCGATCAGCAACGCCGACGCAAAGCGCTGGGGCGCATGACATAAGAGTCCCAAAGCTACCCGAGCGCCCATTGAATACCCTATAAGATGCAACGGTTGATGGTGAGAAGGTAGCTGTGCCAACAGGCGTTCGACTTCTAACTCGAAGCTAACGGCATCGAGAGTCGGGGCTGGTCCGTGACCCACCAGCGTCGGAGCGTAAATCGAAATACCGTGGCTTTCGAGTTCCAAAGCATCGAACGCGCTGGGAAGTCCAGTGAAACCATGCAAGGCCATCACCTCCGCATTCATCAGTTGAAACCTCCATGCGGAAAGGTTCCCGCCCCCATCGAGCGAAGGAAGTCGAGAGAGCTGTCTGGATCGGTCTTGATGCAAAGAACGGTGGCCCGCGGAGTTTCCAGCGCCTGAATCAAAGACTTTTTGACTCCGTCAAGGGTGTCCGGCGCTTGGTACGCTACGGAATAACCTTTGGCGATCGACGCGAAATCCACTTCCGGTGGGCTCGTCCACAGACGCCACTCCGGTTTCTGACTCATGGTGTGAGAGAGCGGTAAGTGCTCAAAAATTCTACCACCAGCATTGTCGAGGAGACAGATGCAGAGTGGGGTCGATACCCCGCGGGCGATGGCCAAGCTAGATATATCATGGGCAACGCTCACGTCTCCCGCCAACAAAACGGTGGGGCGTCCACTGCCAATGCTTACTCCCGCGCAGCCCGCGATGAGTCCATCGATACCGCTGGCTCCGCGTTGGACATGGACTGTAACGTCCCGGGGAGAGGCTACCGGCGCAACCCAGGCGGCAAGTCGAATGGGCAAGCTATTTCCTAAACAAAGCTGTGCTCCCTGGGGCAATACGGAAAGCAGTGCAGCGACCACGGCAGGTTCAGGAAGTGCTCTGGCCGCCGGAGGAGCGCCAGGAACCATGGACTGCCTACGATACTCGGAAAGCGCGGTCTGCCGTTCGATGGCGTCGTGGATGGCTTCAGCCCCGCGGAGGTAGCTGGCCGTGAAGCGACTTCTTCCCGGAAGGATCGGCTCGTGCTGAAGACGCCCCGCGAGCCTCTCCAGGGTTGCGGTCAGCGAACCTCTGACGACCAGGCGGGCGCGGCTCGTCGGATCTGGATGCTCGTCTGCGCCCACACAGCAGAGCTCGGAACGAAGAGTCTTGAGGCCAGATTGCCAAGCGGAGGAAATGGGTGGGGGACCTACGTGGATAATGCAGCTTGGGGTAGGGAGGCTCTGGTTTCTTCTGCCGAGGAGTCCGCGGGCCAAACCGTCCACCGGAGTCGCCAGTCCCGGTTGTTCACAGAATACGAAGACCTCTTGCCTGTTGCCGAGCTCGACAACGGAGCGCGCAATCGAGGTTGGAATCGGGCCCACGGAGAGCAGTAGGTCCGGGTGTGTCGTAAAACGACGAGCGAGCTCTTCAATCGCTTCATCGGGTGCGACGAGCTCTGGTGGTGGAAACTGCGCAGAAGAAGTTGTGAGCAGATCGCTCACTCGTGTGGTGAGCTCGCGTTGTTCGTGGGTATAGTCTTCGCTTGGCTCAAGGGGTTTTCTTGCTGGAAAATTGAAATGGACGGGTCCCGGGATCCCGGAAAGCGAGAGCGAATAGCCTTGATTGATCTGGCGAGCTAGAGCGCGCAAGCAATCCCCGTCCGCATTCGGTTCACCAAGGGAAAAGCAGGCCTTGGCATAGCGCCCAAAAATCCCCGCTTGGTGAATCGTCTGCGGTGCGTTGGCTGCTTGAAGTTCCTGGGGGCGGTCCGCGCTGAGCACCAAAAGGGGGAGGTGACTCTGCGTTGCTTCGATCAGAGCGGGCAGATAGTGGGAAAGCGCGCTACCCGAGGTGCATATCAACACGGGCGGAACCCCGCGACTCCGCGCTAGTCCAAGGGCAAAAAAGCCCGCTGCTCGTTCATCGAGAACCCCATGGAGGGCAAGCTCCTTGTCCGCACAAGCGGCAGCGACCAAGGAACTGCTTCGTGAGCCCGGACTCACAACCAGATCGGTGACACCAGCGTTCTTGAGTGTTCCGATGACCAACCGGGACCATTGCGTGAGCAGATTGGGAAGAGCGGACATGAGCGCCAGTTCATGCCTGGGGATGAGAGGTTGGTGCAATACCCAGAGCCCGCTCCATCGCCCCTAACTTGAGCTCCGTCTCTTGGTATTCCAAATAGGGGCTGGAATCGCGCACGATTCCAGCCCCGGCGAACAGGTGAACACGGTTGTCGTGCAGAAGCGCTGATCTGAGGGCAACAACGAACTTCCCTTCGCCTTGCGAATCGACCCAGCCGAAGGGTGCCGAATACCAACCACGTTCAGCAGATTCGTGGGTCTTGATCCAGCTGACGGCGTCCTGCCTGGGGAGACCGCCCACTGCTGGAGTCGGATGCAATCGTCCCACGAGATCGACAACGTGCTCCGGGCTGTGCAGGACTCCGGCAATTGGCGTCCACAAATGAAGGATACGGGCCAAGGTCTTGATATCTGGCGTAGCTGGCACGTGCAGCTTTGCACACACGGGTTCGAGCGCAGAGGCAAGTGCCTGAACGACATAGCGATGCTCATGCTGATCCTTAGTGCTCTGGAAAAGCTCACGTTTGGCATCGTTCTTGGTCTGAGGCGAAAATGCCCAGGTTCCGGCCACTGCTTCGGTGCGGACCGCCAGGTCTTGACGCTCGATCAGGAGTTCCGGCGTTGATGAAACGAAGGTCCTCTGACCGATACGGAAAGCAAAGCGCACGCAATTGGGCGCGTCTCGTTCAAGACGCGCCAGAACGGCAGAAATATTAGGAGATTGAGAGAGTCGCAGGGTCACACGGCGCGCTGTGACAACCTTATCGACCGTTCCAGAGCGAATGCTTCGGCGAATCGATTCGACAAGATCGCTAAACTGCCCCAGATCGGCGCTCGTCGTTTTTTCGCTCACGCCAATCGAAGGAGACGACCGCACCACCGGGGAGAGCAAAGCCCGCTCCAGAACCCGCTTTGCTTGCCCGAGCGCATCTGCAGCGCCATCCATTGGGCTCCCAGCCCATGAACCGCCAGGAGGAAGAAGGACAATGAGCTTTGCCGAATCGCCTTCGTCGACGTAGAGGATTTGCGGCAAGACAAAGGTTGCATCTCCGAAATCCGCCCAACAACCGGAGCCGTCTCTTCCTGAGGAAAAGGCCGCTCCTCCGAAGAAACGGACCCATCGCTCCAGCTCAAGGGGGACTTTGAGCTCCGTGAACACCGCCTCCATTTCCTTTCGGCATTCAACGAGTCGCCGTGCTCCAGTTCTTTGAATGACATGAGCTGCGCCGTGACCGACGAAAGTCGTGCCACGTTCCGCCTGGGAGCATGACGAGGGATCGACCCAAAACACCGTAAAGTGCCCTTCCGTCATCTGAGCAAGTTGCTGCCCGACGCCGACGGGAGCGGGACAGGATGCGATCCGAGCCCCACGGGTGAAGGCAAAACGGAGAGCATCAACGCTGTCGTTCACGGATGAAAATATCATGATTCGGAGGGAAATGGGCTAAACTCGGGGCGTTGCTACGTAGAGGTGGGCAACGCCGAAAGTCAAAGGTACGACCTCGACAACGTCCAACCCCGACTCACTCATCAGCCTCGCAAAGTCACTGGCAGAAGGAAACGCGGCAATGGACTTCTGCAAGTATCTGTATTCATCCTTGCCGCTGAGAAGGCCTCCTAACCAAGGGACGAGGTGGTGCACGTGAAAGCGAGCGAGCGGTCCTAAAATGCCCCCTTGCGGCTCGGAAAGCTCGAGAATGGTCACTCTCCCTCCTGGTCGCGTGACCCGAGCCATTTCTTGGAGCCCTCGGCGTCGATCGGGAACGTTGCGGATCCCAAAAGCGATAGTTGTGCCATCGAAGGAGTTTTCTTCAAACGGAAGCTCTTGGGCGTCTCCTCGCAATAGCTCGACTTGATCGGAGAGCTGTGCGCGGAAAACCTTGTGCTTGCCTACCTCGAGCATTTTCTCGGATGGATCGACTCCGATGACCCGGCACCCGGGTACCCGCTTTGCAATCATCATGCCCAGATCAGCTGTTCCGGTTGCTAAATCGAGGGCCTGCGACCGAGAGGAAAGGCGCAAGCTGTCTACGGTCCGGCGACGCCAAGACTGATCGATCCCCAGGGAAATCATGCGATTGAGCAGGTCATAGCGTTCGGCGATACCGTCGAACATTTCGCCGCTTCCGCCCGCGGGTCTTTTCTGTGTTTCTCGGATACTCGAAGTCATCATGGGTCACTCACGCGCAGGTTCGTTTTTCGTCGCTTTTGGAGGAAGAAGGAACCGCGTCGACCAGTTTCTTTGGATCGATCGCTTGCCCCGCGACGAGTCCCGAAAGCAGGGTGGCTCCAACCTCGCTGAGCTTGAGAAGCTCGCTCAACCGCTCGCGCTTGTAGCTGAAGCTGCGAGCTTCGTCTTCTCTGCCTACCTCTGACTTGCAAGCTTCGTCCTCTGCCTGGAAAACGGCGTTTCGGGCCATTCGCAAGGTATCGCCGAACTCGACAACCAGCCGGAGCTCTCGCTGTCGGAGCACCCCCCGAACCATCTTCCAGATGTCCGTCTCCGCCCGGAAGTAGTCTCGCCGGTCTCCGGGGATCCACGTTCGATGGATACACTCCCACTTCTCGAGCTCGGCAAGGGCCATGCTCACGCCTCCAGCGCTCATATGGAGTGTTTGACTCAACCGCGCCGCCGATAGCGGATCCGGTGAGAGGTACAAGATTGTCCAAATGCGCCCCATAGGTCGCTTGAAGCCCCAAAACTGCATCAAGCGGCCGACCATTTCCGCCACCTCAAGCTGCGCCGACTCGACTGGACCGACGTCGGAAAGGGTTTTGCTTCTCGAATCTTTCAAAAGTATTTGAAACTTAGATCTCGTGGGCCTCGGCGTCAAAATGGGACTGACGTTCGGTTGGTTTTTCGAGCCCTGCTACGATGTTGGACATGCAAAAGGGTCGGATGGGTCACGTCGCGGTGGTTGGTGCGGGCCCAGCGGGGCTTTACGCTACCGAAGCGCTGGTCAAAAAAGGAGCACAGGTCGACGTATTCGAGCGGCTTTTCGCACCACACGGCTTGGTGCGGTATGGCGTGGCTCCCGATCATCAGAAGATAAAAAAGACGAGCGCCGTCTTCGACCGCATCCTTGAAAAGGAAGGCGTACGGTTCTTTGGAAACGTTCAGGTAGGACAGGACGTCAGCGTGGATGAGTTGCTGGCGCACTACGATCAGGTGCTGATTGCCATGGGAAGCTCCGCAGCACGTAGCCTGGGTGTGGAAGGGGAATCGCTGCGCGGGAGTCTCACCGCGCCGGGGTTCGTGGGCTGGTACAATGGTCACCCCGACTACGCAGACCTCGATCCGCCGCTTGATACAAGGGCCGCGGTGGTCGTGGGTATGGGAAATGTCGCCATCGATGTGGCCCGCGTCCTTTTGCAGGAGCATTCAGTGCTTGCCAAGACGGACATTGCACCCCAAGCGCTTAGTGCCCTCCGGAAAAGCCAGGTTTCAGAAGTCACCTTACTCGCGCGCCGTGGGCCTGACCAAGCCGCGTGCGATATGAAGGAAGTGAGAGACCTTCTGACGCTTTCGGACGTGCATGTGCAAGTCAGCGGTTGTCTGGAGAGACCGACGACCGAGAAAGGTCGAATGTTTGCGGAACTTCCTCGAGCCGACGCAATAACCAGCGGTCGGCGGATCGTTTTGCGATTTTGCGCCTCCCCACTGGAAATGCTTGGACATGAAGGGCGCCTGCATCAGATCCGACTCGAAGACAATGAACTCGTCCAAACTGCCGCGCGTGTCCGTGCGGTTGGCACAGGGCGGACCGAGGTTGTCGAGGCAGGTCTTTGCATCGTGGCCATTGGCTATCGGGGTGAGCCGCTGCCCGGGGTTCCCTTCGATGAGCGTTCGGCCACCATCCCCAACGACCAAGGCCAGGTGCTCACTCACCCCACAGGCACTCACGTTCCTGGACTTTTTGTGGCCGGTTGGATCAAACGCGGCGCAACCGGGCTCATCGGCACGAACAAGGCCTGCGCCCAAGAAACGATTCAGACGATGGAAAGCTCTTCTTCTCGGAAAAGGGAACCGCGCAATCCAGATGGCATCGAGTTGCTGCTCGCCCAAAGAAAAGTGCCAGTGATCGATTGGCCGACCTGGAAACATCTGGACGTTTGGGAAAGAGAAAAAGGGAAGGCGCGCGGCGCGGTTCGTCAGAAACTTGGGTCTGTGGCTGAGGTTCTGGAAGTCCTCGAGCGGTCTCCACCGAACTGAGCAGCGCCCTCTTCCCTCTCAGGGTGCAAGGAGGCGGTCTCTGTCAGGGGAGAAGGACGTCGCGAAGATTCTCGTAGTGATACAGGATCTGATCGTCCGTATAACGATGTTCGCGGCCGACGGGACAGATATCCCTGACAGCCAGCCAACGTGCCTTCCCTTTGGAAAGCTTGGAGGGCGGAGGGGGCAGGGGATCCTCGAGCCGGGCGCTCCGTCCCAACAGTGCGTTGGAAAGCGCCTTCCGACATTGAACCTCACAAGAATCGCATGGTCGTTGGGCCGGTCGGTCCCATCCCAACGCTATGCCTGCTTCGATAGGCAGTTCCAGGGAAATGACGGCTCTCAACGCAATCCAAGGGCCATATTGCGGATGAATCGACAGATGGACCGGTCCCAGCCGAGCCAACCCAGCAAAATCGGCAATCCGTTGAATAGGGAGTGGAGCGCTCAGCGAATCATGAGCAAACACGACGTGGGAATCGACGCCGTGGGACTCGTGCAAGTCGAGCAGGGCCCCGGCAATCAACTCCTCGATATAAATGTCCAAAGGATCAGGGCCGAGCTCATTGGGATTTCGCACGCCCAATCCACGAAGATGCCGCCGAAAAGCCGGCCAAAGGGCGCGAGTATTCCCGATCACCAACCCGAGCCGATGACGAGGATCGAAGGTATCGGGCTTCAATCCAGGCAGCCCGGCGTTCCGCAAGGCCGGCAAAGAAAAGGGTTGCAGGAGGTCGAGCCCTCCCTGGCGGAACGCAGTTGCCATCGCTTCGAGACCGGCACGCGGCGGAATGGTCGGGGAGGGGGGTGACCCTGAGAGAGATGAGGTGGGAAACATGCGCAATTTCGATTTTATCAAAGGAACGCTTGGGTCACGATCCCCAAAGCGATTGAAGGTAGCACGATGTAGGAAGGCTGAATGGAACGGTTTCTTGCGTGTCGCTTCTCATGCTTTGGCGTGAGAACCGACACGCGAGGGTGACGGCGATGCGTTAGGGCACTAAAGTGGGGAGTCGAATGGACGACGAGAGCACTGTTCTTCTTGTGAAGACCGACGAGCTACCGGACGGTCTTCCAGCTCAACTGGAAAAGAAGAACGTCTTTACTGAAGAAGTGTCCCTCGATCATCTGGCACCCGCTCTCGTAGCCGTTGCGCCGGACTTGCTCGTGCTGACGGATCTGGAGCACGCCGATGCAGCACTCGACGGAGCGGAAAAAAACCGAGTCCCTGTGGTCGTCATTGCTGCTCGAGCCGTCCATCGAGAACTCAAGTCGAAATACCAAGAGCGTATTTCTGCCTTGATTCCCAAAGAACTCCCTCTTGCCGCGCTGACTCATCGACTGGCCACTTTTTCCAGAAGAGCCGCCCGAGGAGAGCCATTGCAGAGGACTCAGTCCGTGCCACCAAAACAGGCAACAGGAAGTGTTGCCTCCAGGAAAGGAACTTCCACAGACAAGAAGCCAAGAACTTCCCGCGCCTCTCCTCCTTCTCAGTCGTCCAAAAGACAGAGCGCTGAGCCCATTGATGGTCGTTCTTCGAGAGCCGAAAAACCGCAAACCGCTCCCCAAACGGCCAGTCGCAAACGACGACAAGACGTTCAACGCGCAGCGCAGCCTTCTCCCAAGCGACGAGACCTCTCGGCCCGGGCCGGAGGGATCGACCAGGCGGCAGCGAAAGCTGGTGGCCCTTCGGCGCCGGGCAATCTGAGAGGTCATCAATCTCCTGGCGCTGCAAACCAATCCGCTGGCTCGGCGCAAGCAGGACGTTCTTCGGGTCGCGCGAGCCCGAGCCGCCAATCAACAGGCAGCGTCTCACGCCCCAACGTTCCCTCACGAACCGGAGTGCGACGCACGGACCAAGGACGTTCGGGGGGAGCGAGAGAACCGCTACGGACTTCCGCAGCCCCCGCCCCTCCAGTGCTCCAAGATAGCGAGCCCGACAGCGAGAAACCTGAGTCGATTGAGACCGCCGCGTATGAGCTTCCGCCGGAGGTCAAAAGCATGGCCCGTCGGCAGGAATCGGTTCCGCCTGGGACACCACCAAAAAACCAGAAATCCGTCCCGACGGCGTCCGGCGAAAGGCGGCGTCCCTCTGCGTTGCCACCACTTCCCTCGGCCCCACAATTTCCAGCGGGCAACGCTTCCTCACCCGAGCCCTCCCTCCAGCCCTCTTCCGAACAGGGCGCCACAGAGGCAAGGGAACGATTGTCATCTGCTCCAGATAAATCCCCCAACGAACCTTTCGCCAGGCCCAGTTTTCGAGAACGAGCCCGTCCTTCTTCAGGCGACGTCCTTTCGGCTCCCACTCCCGAACAAACGCAGCGCATGCGGGAAGCCGACGCACTGGCGCAAAAAATCCGGAGAAATACCGCGTCGGTTTCTGCCGTGCGGGTCGTCATCTGCGATGACGACGTGACCAGAGTGGACGCCATCACAACGGAGCTCCGCGAACATGGCCTGGATGTGATGGTTCTCTCTCCTCACTATCAAAAGGTGCGCTGGGGGAAGCTGCGCCGTTATGCTCCGCATGGCCTCCTCGTGGACGAACGATCACTGTCGAAAGGAAGTCGACAAATCGTCGGAGCCTTTCGCCGCGATCCGTTCTTGAAGTACGTTCCTCTGGTCGCAATTCGCTTCGATCGTCTCTACAAAGACGAGGAAGCAAGGGTGAATTTGACCCCTCTCTTCCCACTGCTGCAGCCCCTGGGTAGAGAAGAACTCACCTTTCTCGATCGTCTTTCTCTCAGCAGTCAACTCACTGTCGATTTGAGCCAGGTCTTGCCCAATCGACTCATTGAGCTCCTTGGTGCTTACGAGCAAACCTGTGTCCTCGACTGCACGAGCCAAGGACAACGATTGACATGGCCGATTGCGGTAGGGCGCGCCGGAAAAGCAGAGCTCATTGAGCACCCAGGTTCAGCGGGGGTGACCTTGAAGGGGGAAGATGCTTTGCGCTGGCTCCTTTCTCAAGACGAGCCACAAGTGACCGTCTCGGCGCGCCCCCACATACAGATTACTTCGGCCGAAGAGATTGAACCTCTGCTCGAGCGACTGACCAACAGTATCGAGCCGCCATCGGAACATTCCATCGCGCCCCCGCGAGGTTCCCAGCGTCCGCCCGCCGGGTCTTTTGCACAAACTCTCCTGGGCGTCGCTCCAGCGCCTGGGGCCACTGACACCGAATCCGTTGGAACACCGACGATTCCGGCCCCACCCTCTCAAACGGATGCGGGTCCCTCTCCGCAGCTCTCCCCATCTCGCGAAAGCCAGGCAAAAGATGCCGAGGGCTCCTTCAAGAGCAAAGTGAGCGGTTGGGGGTCAGGCATCGCCCAAGCGACGATTCAGAATACGGTAGCCGTTTCACAGCGCCTGATAAGCTTCGTACGACCACAAACGCAACGAGCCGTACGCTTTGTCATCGATAAGAAGGCAACATGGCCCGCGTGGCAATTTTGGGGCGCTACCGGAATTGGCGGCGCTGTCGTCCTCTTGTTGACGGGCGTTCTGCTGCACAATTGTCTTGCGTCTTCCGAGGGATCTGCTGCCGTTCCCGGTGAACCAACTGAAGTACAGGGTCAGCGGGCTCCATCCGAGCAGGGACAGGAGAGCAAGCAGGTTCCGTCGGATAGCCGCGTGGTCAACGAGGCCCAAGAAGCTCAGCTCGGCCGATGGCGGGTCGCCGCCGACGCACAGTTGCCCGATTGCCGAGATCTCCTCGGCAAGGACGTTCCCCAAGAGGCAGCTAGCCGTGCACTCGGGTATTGGGAGGCGGCGCGCTCCAAATTGGTCCAAGGGGACGTGAAACAGGCGCATCGGCTGATGTGTCGGTCGGCGCTGATTGATCCCAGCGGCCCAGCGGCCGAGGGACTCGTGAGTTTTTATCTAGGCCGTCGATCGATCGATAACGCCGAGAAGTGGGTCAAGCGAGTGCTCGCGGGAGATCCCGATCGACGCTCGGCGTTGGAACTTCTTGCAGACATCCAGAACCAAAAGGGCAAGCCGAAGAAGTCCCTCTCCACGCTTTTAGGAACGTTGAAGCTTTCGGAAGACAACACACACAAGCGTGAGCTCGTCGCTCGAAAGTTTCGCCTCGACGCCAATCGAGCTCTTCGCTCGGGGGATCTACCCAGGGCCGAGCGATTGCTCCGGCGAGCTGTTCTTTTGGATCCCGACAGCCCGAAAGCACTCCAGGGGCTTGCGGAGGTTCTCCTCAAAGGTGGTCTTGCGGAAGCGGCGGAACTTTGGGCTCGCAAACTACTCGAGCGGCACCCTGATCATCCCGGCGCACACATGGTGCTGGGAGACATTGCTCGTCTTGCCGAGGACTATTCCGCCGCCAGAAAGCACTACAAAAAGGTGGCCCCGGGAAGCCCGGGTGCTGCACGAGCCGAAGGTCATCTTCAAGATATGCCTCCTTGAAGAAGCCGCATGCCTGGGCTTTGATCACCATGCTTGATACCAAGGGGCACGGAGGTACCGGCTGATGAAGGAGCCGATGGCAAAGCGATTTCATGTTTATCTTCTCTTGAGCTGTTCGCTCCCGGTCGCAGCTTGTTCGAAGAATGGCCCCTTAAGCAGTTCGCCCTCGAATAATACAAGTACGGGTCATGCAACCCATAGCAATGCCGAGGACGGAGGAGACGGCCTGACCCGCGGTGAACAGTGCCTCGCCGACGCAGCAACACCACGGTCCGCTCCGAAAGATGCACCGGAGAAGATGACGGTCTCTCACATCCTCGTTCGTCATGCGGAGCTCGAACGTCCCGAAGGAGCGACGCGAAGTCGCGAGGAAGCATGTTTGCGCGCATTGACGGCGCTGCAGAAACTGGAAGAGGGGGCACTATGGCATGAGGTGGCCGCTACTTTTAGCGACGCAGCGAGCGGCTCCCTGGGAAGAGTTTCCAAAGACATGCTCACCGGTGCGTTCGGGGAGGCGGCATTTTCCCTGGAGCCCAATCAGCTGAGCTACGTCGTAGAAAGCGACAGGGGCTTCCACGTCATTCTTCGAGAGGACTAGTGCTGCGACCACATAAAAGTGGTCGGTAGGGAGACCACTTTTCTCTCGAAATCATTCATCTTCCTCCGGTCGTCGCAGCACAAAAACCAGCAAAAAAGCCGAGGCAAAGACGTACCCGAGCGCGGTTTCGAAGCCGACCTCACCCACTTCTGGGAGTGCTTCGAAACCGCTCGAAACGTGAGTTGCCGAGGCACTAGTCTCCAAACAAACTCACCTGTTCAAATCGCTCGCTTCCAGAAACGGGTTGGTCGAATTGGGCGCGCTTTTCTTGAGTTTGGCCGGTCGGCGAAGAAGAGCCCGTTTCCGAGGGTTGAGCAACCGACTCCTTCCGAACCGGAGCGCGCCTTGAAGCCGATCGGTTCTGAACGGCAGATGCGGACTTTGATTCTCGTGGTTGTTCAGTCGCATCCAAGTTCGGAGCCCCGTCAGCGTTCGGTGCAGACGGGAGAGAGGACGCCCCCTCGGCAGAAACTCGAGACGGAGAGCTTGGGAAAGGAGTCGATGAGGAGGCGGGAGCAGGCGAAGTTCTGCTGCTCGGAGCCCGCTTTTTGGAAGCGGAAGAAGAATTCGAAGAACTCGAGTTGGCTTTGGAGGCCTCTCTTTTCGTCTTTTTCGATTTTGAACTGCTTCCTGAGCTTTTTCTCTTGCCCTTTTGTTTCTCTTGGTTTGCTTGCTGTGCTTGAGCCGTTTCACGATCGATCTGTTCGTGAGCGATTTCTGCAAACTCCTGCGCCTTCTCCGTGTCGCCTCGCATTTCGAGCACGAAACGGCTGGGGATCTGTGGCCGGAGCTTGCCC
The DNA here is from genome assembly GCA_964440025.1 of uncultured Polyangiaceae bacterium. Lineage (GTDB taxonomy): Bacteria > Myxococcota_A > Polyangia > Polyangiales > Polyangiaceae > NIC37A-2. The sequence continues at coordinate 16,601 of CAYTRQ010000006.1, forward strand.
CATTTCATTCGGTTCTTACAGAGGCTGAGGGTCAACTCTTCTTGTGCCCGTGTGACCCCCACGTAGGCAAGTCGTCGTTCTTCCTCGATGTGGCGACTCGCCATTCCCTCGGCAACGCTCCGTTTGTGTGGCAGGAGCCCTTCCTCGAGTCCCACCATATAAACGATGGGGAACTCCAAACCCTTAGCGCTATGCAAGGTCATCAAAGTGACGGAGTGCTCTTTACGCTTATCTTCGTCCTTGTCTTCCTCACGGCCCGCAAGCGCCGACTCTTCCAAAAAGCCGTTGAGAGAAGGAGCCTCATTTCGTTTTTCGTAGACCGCAACGGCATTGACGAATTCTTGCACCGCGTTGAGCCTCGCTTCGTGCTCGCCCGGATCTTTGTAGACGCGCAGTATCTCCGCCTTGTAGTCAATACGCGCAATGAGCTCGGCTGTGAGCTCAGACAGAGGGACCTTGCCGAGCCGTGCTCGGAATTCGTCGATCAGCTGCCGGAAGGAATCGATCCCTTTCGAGGCGGCAGTGGTGACCTGCGAATATTCGGCCGCATCCGGAAGGATGTGCCACAAAGGCTTTCCACTATGAACAGCCTCGTCCAGCAGCGTTTGGATACTCGCGGTGCCAATGCCGCGCGGCGGGGTATTGACAACCCGCAGCAGAGAGACCTCGTCAGCGGGGTTGGAAAGGACGCGCAAGTAGCTAATGAGATCTTTGATTTCCTTTCGATCGTAAAAGCTCTGGCCTCCGACGAGCACGTAAGGCACCCCGGCGCGCCGTAGCTCTTGCTCGAAGGACCGCGGCTGTTCGTTGGTGCGAAAAAGGATGGCGATGTCGCTTGCATTGACGCGTTCCTCATCGGTTCGGTTGATCCTCCCGAAAATGTCGGCAACGACGCTCTCCGCTTCGTGTGTTTCGTCTTCGTAGCGAACGAAGCGAGGTCGCAATCCCCGCCCTCGAGCAGAGAGCAAACGCTTCTCGTGACGCGTTCGATTGTGAGCAATCAGAGTATTGGCGAGGTGGAGAATCCACTCCGTGGATCGGTAGTTCTCCTCCAAGCGCACGATGGTAGCGTCGGGCCATTGTGTGTTGAAGTCGAGGATGTGTCGAACCTCAGCTCCCCGCCAACCGTAGATAGACTGATCGTCGTCGCCAACGACACAAAGGTTGCGATGGCGCTCGGCCAACGTTTTTACGATCCGGTATTGGGGCGCATTGGTGTCTTGATATTCATCAATGAGCAGATGGTCGAACCGAGAGGCCTCGGCAAAGCGAGCTTCTGGATGTTCCTCAAAAAGCTGCTCGGTGAGAAGAAGCAGATCGTCGAAGTCCATCGCGCTGGAAGCTCGTAGCGAAGCTTGATAGCGAGCATAGGCCGCAGCCCCAAGCACAGCGGCGTCGCTTTCGGCAGTCACTTGCACTTGTTGGGGGGTCAGCCCCTCGCTTTTCCAGCTCGAGATCATGCTGATCAGATCGCTGGGGCGTAGCTTCTGATGCCCCACACGAATATCGCGCAGTACAGCTCGTGCTACACTCTCCTGATCGCCCCGGTCGTAGATCGTAAAACTTTCACTGTACCCGAGATGGTGGGCGTGTCGCCGAAGAATGCGAACGCAGAGAGAATGAAAGGTGGAGATCTCCGGAGCGAGTTGGCCTTTCTTTCTGCGCCGATTCTTGGAAAGAAGCCCAAGAGCCCGCTGCTTCATTTCTCGGGCAGCCTTGTTGGTAAATGTTACTGCTAATATACGGTTGGGAGTCACCCCGCTGCGAATGAGTTCGGCGATTCGGTAGGTGATCACTCGTGTCTTGCCCGTCCCAGCACCGGCAAGGACGAGCAAAGGACCGCTGAGGGTGGTCACGGCAGTTCGTTGCGCCCTGTTGAGCCCATCGCTCATGCGTCTCCTTTACTGAAAACCGGTTCAGAACGAAATCGACAAAGGCACTGCTCAATGGTTGACCATGTACTGGCGCCGGCGCAGCTTTTCGAGCCAGGCAAACGGGCTTCGGTACTCACTGGGCAAACCAGAGTGTGGCCAATAGAACCACCCAAACGAGCAGTAAGAAATCCCAGTATTTTCTGGCTAAAAGGACCCCCTCGAAATGGCTACTGGAGTAGTCGTTGTTCTTCGCTCGCACGGCCACCCGGACAAGGGGGCCGATTCCGAAGACCACGTGAGCCGCGTGAAGGGCAGTGAGCACGTAGAATACGAATTCATAGAGGCTCGTCGCCGAGGTCTGCCAGCCGGCCGCTGCCACGGCCCGCCAATTTTGGACTTGAACGAGAAGAAACACCAAGGACAAAATGAGAGCGACCAGCAAGCCTCGATGAAGGCGAACGTACGAGTTGTTTTTGACCGACCGCTCCGCAAAGTGCATGGCCCAGCTCAAACTGCCCAGGACGGCTGTACTTAGCAGCAGGCCGGCTGGAAGCGTTGGGAGATCTTGTGACTGCCACTGAGAACTCTGCGCCCTGGTCACGAAATAGCCAGCCAAGCCTGCCAAGAACAGCACACTCATCGACGCCATCGCCACGTAGAGCCCCAGCTCTGCGGTGGAAATGCTGGAAAAGCTCGGCTCTCGGCGAGGATGCTTGGAACGGCGCAGCTGCGTCACGACACACTCCTCCTATCTCGAAAGGCGCCTCGTCGCCAGCTCCGCCCCGAAGGACCACTTGCGGTGAGTCTTCTTTGCCTCCTTGGTCATTGGTTCGCGTCCGTTGTCAGCGCGAATGAGAACGTCTCGCATCACACAGCGAAGGGGAGCAGGATACGTCTTAGTCCGGAAGACGAATCATTTTCACGTTGACGGAAATGGGCTTTCGGTTGCTGACAACAATTGTGTCGAAAGGGTAGTACCCATTTTTTTCAACCGAAATACGATGTTCTCCTTCGGGCAAGCGTACCCCTTTCTTGGCAACGTAGCCGAGTCGTCCAATGAACTGACCGTCGATATAGACCAAGGCCGTTTGGGGCGTTCCGTCCTCATAACGCACGGACATGGTCACAGCCGAACGGACGCCCATTGTCGCACATCCACTGACAACCCCCAAGGCGACAGTGATCGCGAGGGCCTGGCACAAACGAAGCAATAGCGCCATCGCACTTACGTATAGCACCTCTGATCACGGATACCCGTCCCGTCAACCAAGGTCATTCGGAAGCTCAGTAGAAAAATGTACCGGAGCAAAGATGGCACCCTCAAACCTTACTCCCACTCGATGGTGGCAGGAGGCTTGCTAGAAATGTCATAAGCGACTCGGTTGATCCCCCGCACCTCGTTGATGATCCGGGTGGAGATACGAGAAAGGACTTCGTGAGGGATGTGGGCCCAATCCGCGGTCATACCATCTGTCGAGGTGATGGCTCGAAGGACACACACTTCTTCGTAGGTGCGGTCATCGCCCATGACACCAACACTCTTAACAGGAAGAAGGACGGCAAAAGACTGCCAAATGGCTTCGTAGAGACCGGCAGCGCGAATCTCGGCATCAAAGATGGAATCGGCTTCCCGTAGCGCTTCGAGTCGCTCATCGGTGAGTTCTCCGAGACAACGCACAGCAAGTCCCGGGCCAGGAAAGGGGTGTCGATAGAGAATGTCATGAGGCATCCCCAAGGATTCTCCTGCGCTCCGCACTTCGTCTTTGAAAAGCTCCCGTAGTGGCTCGATCAACTTGAGGTTCATTTTTTCAGGGAGCCCGCCAACGTTGTGATGACTCTTGATGACTGCACTCGGTCCCCGGACGCTCACGCTCTCGATAACATCCGGGTAGAGTGTACCTTGCACCAGCCATTTGGCATTTTCGATTTGCCTGGCGTGGTCATCGAACACCTCGATGAACATGCGGCCGATCGTTTTGCGTTTTTGCTCGGGATCGGTCACTCCCTTGAGTTGATCGAGGAATTGGCGACGGGCATCGACAGCGATGAGATTGAGATGAAAGCTGTGCTTCATCATTCTCACTACGCTTTGGAACTCGTCTTTCCGCAGAAGCCCATTGTCCACGAAAATACAAACGAGCCTCTCTCCGAGAGCCTGATGGCACAACACCGCGGCGACCGACGAATCGACTCCGCCTGAAAGTCCGCAAATGACTTTTTCGTTCGGGCCCACCTGAGCTTGAATCTTTGCGATCGCTTCCTCGACAAAGGAGCCGGGCGTCCAATCTGGTTTCAACCGAGCGACATCGAACAGGAACGCTCGGAGAATTTCCACTCCTCGTGGGGTATGAGAGACCTCAGGATGAAATTGGATCCCGTAGAGCTGCTTTTCGGGATGGGCAATGCAACAGTGGGGAGCGCTATCACTTTGACCAATCGTTCTGAAGCCATCGGGGATTTTCGTCAGCCGATCGCCGTGGCTCATCCAAACCTGTAACCGCTCTCCTTGTTGGAAGTTCGACAGGATGCCAATGGGCTCGGTCACGGTCAGCTCGGCACGGCCGTATTCATGTCGATCGCCCTTCTCTACTTTGCCACCGAGCTGATGGGCCAAGAGCTGCTCGCCATAGCAGATCCCCAAGGTGGGGAGCCCGAGATCGAGCACTCCCGGCTCACTGCGAGGTGAATCGTCCCCATAGACGCTGTCGGGACCACCGCTGAGGATGAGCGCAGAGGTTTTTTTTGCTTCGAGCTCGTCGAGGGGCAACGTGCAGGGGTGGATCTCGCAGTACACATGGCATTCGCGCACACGACGGGCAATCAGTTGGGTGTACTGAGAGCCGTAATCCAAAATGACGACGGTATCGTGCTCGGGGCGCGCCATGGGGCGCCAGCTAGCACGCTCCTCACATCTTTGACAGAGGCGAACGTGATGGGGGACCTTCAGCTCCGTCAATCGCGAACGGAAACCCGCACAACGCGGTGGTGGGGCGGCGCAAACTGGCTCGCAACTGCTAGAAATCGAGTACGAGTCAGAGACACCTCCTCGGCGTCATGCCACAGCTCGACAACCCGGCCTCGCGGGGTCCTGGCCTGACGTCGATCTCGAAGACGCTTTTCCTGACGAGCTCGGGCAACGTCCTCGGTTGAAATGGCTCCCTCGGAGAGCTCATGGAGCACGGCTCGGGCTTGATCGACGGCCCGGTCAAGCTGGTGCTCTTCGGCGCGCAGCTCGATGATGAGCCCCCCCACCACCTCGTCACCCAGCCAGGTGGCACGAGCGCTGGCCGAAAGCCGTGGCTCGAGGAGCGCACGCTCCAGATAGCCTCCCGGTCGGTTGAACAAGTACTCGAGGGCCTTGCCGATGGCTCGAGATGCAGGTGCATAGACCCCGACTGCCGCAGAAGGAGAAACGGCCTCGTCGACCGTTTGAAGGTGATAGTTTCCCCCTTGCCCGGGTTCGGGGGTTCGTCGAGCGCAAGAAGTGATGCCACTCCGGTGAGGAGCCAACCAGTCGGAAAGAGCTTCCTTGGCTGCTTCTTCTTGGATTTCCGAGCTGTTGGCAATGAAGGCAGCTCGCAACGGTTCACGCAAAAGCTCCTCTCGACAGCGCTCGACATCTGCCGTTGATAAAGTCGCGACCTCACGCTCGAGTCCCCAGGGCGATAGCCAGGAAGGGACTCCTCCCGACAGAACTCGAATGAGCAGGGAACGACCCGGATTGTGATCAATCCGTTCGAGGTGGTCGGCGCGCGCAGCCGCGACCTGGCGTCCATCCAAACGGGGACCGGCAAAAGCCTGGGCCGCCGCCCGAGCGACTCGAGACGCATGGTGTTCGGGAGTTTCTCCGCGGAGAGGAGGAGCATGGGCGAGCAGCCCCACCGCACTCGAGCTGATCCAGGGCTCTAGCTTCACGTGCATCGTGCCAGAAAGGGAACGAGCCAAGCTGGCGACCGTCAGTGCTCTCAGGCCGGCCTCTTCGCTGCGTTCATTGGCGGTGCCGCAAGGCGTGGCAAGCAGAAGCCAGGCTTCTGCCTGGCCTCCTTCGACTCGCGAGCTCAAAGGCACGCCCCGCTCTTCCCAGGCCAATAATGTTTCTTGAGCGAGTTTTCTGAATTTCTTCTGCGAACGCGTCAATTGGGGGCCCCCACGCAGCTCGACAAGGGCCGTATTCGTTCCCCGAGCTCCTGGTGAGCGCACAGCCGTCCACGCGGCCAGGCCGGCCGCTTCCAAAGCGTTCTCGGGCGCCAAGAGGGCGAGCGTAGATTCGTTTGCCGTCTGGGCGTCCTGCAGACTTTGAAGCATTTCCTTTCTTGCAACGAGCGCCGCAGCGGACAGGAGCTGCAAGCTCGGCCGCTTTTCCCCCTGGGCAAGGCGCCAAGTCGTCGCCACGCATGCCCCCGCAGGACGCAAGGTGACGCGTGCCGGTTCTGGTTTGAGCTGAGGCGCGATCGCTGTCATTCTGGAGAAAAGCGGGTGCTCCTCGCTTTTCAGGGCGCGCGCCGCGGCAAGAGCCGCTTCTTGGCTTTGCACCCGAACCGCCACACGGAGCTCCAAGCGGGGAGAGCCCGGCAGTACATTGAGCTCCGAAGGAGACGTCCAGGAATCGTCCACGGGAGCCCCGGTGGGCCACTCCCCGCTGTGACCCTTGGCGGCCGCCCGGAGCAGTGATGGTTCTCCTAAGGCCGCTAGACCGATGCGAGATGCAGTGACGCTCCGGCTTCGCACGCGCTCCAATTCGCTCGAGCTCAGAGAAGAGGGCGCCTTCTTTTGAGAACCACGAATCCCAGGCACCCCTTCGGCACCGAGAACCCCCAAGCACGAGTCGACCGCCGACGGCGACCCTGCTCGCGCCACGAGAGGCGTGAGCAAGTCACGAGCTCGAGGAAGAGAGGGGTCGTTCTTCCCGACCGGCTGCAGAAGCGCTTGTCTCACGGCGTCGAAAAAGTCGATCGCCTGTTGTCCAGACGAAACCTCGATCGCGGCGAGCAGCCCCAAAGAATGAAGGTTGAGCGCCATGCCGTGATAGCCGGCAGCAAGCATGCGAGCTTCCAGCATTCCTGCCATCAACGCCACATCGCGACTCCCACCAGGTGGAAAGAGAGAAACCGCAACCGCACCACGCGGGTCTCCTTCGCGATGAATGAGCCGTAGGGTGGGGCGCTCGGGATGATCGATGTCCTCAACCCGCTGTACTGTCTCGACGACCACGTCGGAGGGCTCGAGCTCTGGCGAAGAAACCGCCGACCCAACTCGATCACCTTCGGTTTGAGGAGGAGTCGTGGGGCGACAGGCACAGGCGGACAGCAGTAGTAATAGAGCGACGCACTGGCTGATGCGATGGGAGCGGGCAGCTCGAGTGATAGCCTGACTTGTTGGAATGCATCTCAAAGGCAGAGAAGCCATAGCACAGGAGGAGCGACTTGCTGAATGGCTCCTCGCCACAAGGTAATCCCCATGAGACACCTAGCAGGCGCGGGACTTGGCGAGGAGCTGTTCGAGCCGGGCGGTGATCTTGTGCTTCTTCGTATAGACGGTCTTTTCGTTGATGTTCATCCTTCGAGCAACCGACTCGACATCCAGCCCCTCACCGAAATAAAGTTCGATGAACAGCTGATCACGCTCGCTTAGCTCATCGATGACCGACATGAATATGTCTGCTCGCTGGCGTTGGACCGCTTGATCGTAAGGGCTAGGCTCTTCGGTCTGAAAGCTATCGGACTCCGGCATCGGTTCGCAGACGCGGTCACGCCGTACGCGACGCAGGTAGTCGTAGGTCGCATGGCTGGCAAGCATCCCGAGCCACGTTGAAAGACGGCTTCCCTTGGCTGGATCGTAGGCCCGCAGCTTCTTCTTGTCGCGCGCCAACAAGTCGCAGCAAAAGCGCGCGTAGATTTCGTCAACGTCCTGCTCACCGGTCACCCGAGCAAATCGTCCAAGGACGCGACGGATCCGCGCGATGATGAGCCCGGAATAACGGGAGGTGAACGTGCGCCATGCCTCTGGGTCGCTTTTCAGCAACCGTGCCACAAGCTCAGCGTCGTCCGCCGCAAATTCTCCGGCTGGGCGTACCGGCCTGGGAGGGGCCTCCGGTCGGGTTGTTCTGGGCGAGGGCCGCAGTCTTGCGGGCACGCGAGCGCTACGACTTCGGATGTCGGTTTCTGAACTGATAGCTGCGCTGGAAGGGGTAGCCGTAGATTGCATGATGATTCCTCCTGGAAAGGGGCGGGAGCGCCTTCCCAAGGAGATTGCAGTCGACGTGCCACAGATATATCCAGCAATTTCAACAACTTATGAGCGTAACACCTGGGCTCTACGTAACTCTCCAGCGTAACGTGACGGTGCCGAACAGCGAACTGGACTGGGGAAATGAAGAGAGCTCACTGCGTCGCCCGCCTCGTCTACGGTGCGTTCCAGCTGCACGTTCCTCGAGCTCCCTTCTTTTCGAGAGAAGCCCGCGTCTTCAGTCTTCCAGGATAAGAAGATAGTGGTAGTCGTTGATCATCATTTCACGGGAATCGAGCTCGTTTTTCCGGATATTGTCGGCTGCATTCCCTGCTTCGGGGGGAGCCGCGCCCGTGTTTCCTGGAGAATCGCCTTGCCGAGGGGCAGGAGGCTCGCCTTGCCGAGAGGCATCGCGCAGCTCATCGCTTGCAACGGGCAAGACGCTCACCGCAGAAATCGGCCCCCTTTTAGAGATGCGCTCGGGGATAGCAGAAGGGTGGCAGTGGGCAGCTCCCGCGAAAATGAGCAGCTTCCTCCCCGGGAGCTTTCGCGTAGCCCAAGCCGCCGCTTTTGCAGCCATCGCCTCATCCCAGATGACCTGAGCGAGATAATAGTTCTCGAGCGCGCCTTCGGACTTCATGCCAGGGTGTCCTTGCATCATTTTGCCAAAGAGCCGCCGGTGCCGTTTCACGTCGAGATCGAGGTCCGGCAGCATGAGGCGGTCGTTTTCATTGAGCCCGCTGAGTCCCTTTTTGGCGACCTTGCGCGTGATGTCGCGAGGAACGCCCAGGGCGAGCAGCTCCCCCCCTTGTACGAGGATCTCGCGCATCTGGGGGCGGTAGAACTGGATCGGGAATCCCCACTGCTGGGCCCATCGGGTGTCCTGCTCGAGTTCGTCTTCGGAAATCTCTCCTGCGATGAAGTCGTCAAGAACAGGCTGATATTGACTGCGCACCATCTCCAGTCCGAGGCCCAGCTCGAAGCCTCGAATCTGCCGCCGGTCGAGGAAAGCATGCACCATTTCTAGTTGGGCATAGTGGTCTGCTGGAACGTCGTGGCGTTCACCGAAGCAGATGACGTCGGCTGCCGCCAGGTGAGTCATGAGGCTTTCCTCTTCGAAGCCCTGCTCATCCTGGTTGCGATACCCGGAAATGGGGGCGGCATGCTGAACGATGATGTCTTCCGGCGGCGGCTCACTTGTTCGACGAGAAGGCTCTTCCACCGCAAAATCCGGCTTTTCGACATCTAAGGTCTCGCCGATGGACATGTCAGCTGAGCGTTGGCTGCTGGCGCAACCAACGACGGCAGACAGAAAGGCGAGCCAAGCAAGACGTCCCGCAGCAGTGCGCATAGCTCCTTTTCTCCCGTTTTGCCCTGGTTGGTCAACTCGCCGGCCCCAAGAGACCAATCGGCGAACCCAGTGGATTTCGCGACCAGTGCCTCGGCAACTCACGTTTCGAGCGCTTTCGAAGCACTCCCAGAAGTGGGCGAGGTCGGCTTCGAAACCGCGCTCGGGTACGTCTTTGCCTCGGCCTTTTTGCTGGTTTTTGTGCTGCGACCGACCGGAGGAAGATGAATGATTTCGAGAGAAAAGTGGTCTCCCTACCGACCACTTTTATGTGGTCGCAGCACTAGCCTTTTTTCAGTAACCCCTCTCGGTCAGGTCCGAGGGGAGCAGCCGGCTGGGACGTCCGCTAGAGAGCAGCCAAAGTTGGTGGGCTGCACGGGTAATCCCAATGTGGAGCAAGTGGCGGGACTCGACGTCATCGGGATAGGAGCTTTCGCTCACCTCCACCAAAATCACGTAATCGAATTCCAGCCCCTTGACCTGTCGGATATCGGTCACATCCACACCCGGTTTAAAAGGGAAGTCCTGATCGGTGATGCGCCGAAGGTACGGAACATCCCCACGCTTCAATCCGTCGTAGAAAAGATCGGCTTGTTCGGGATAACGCGCAACAACGGCCACGGATGCTCGAGGCTCATTTATCGCGAGTTCGCGCAACGATTCGCTCAAAAAGGCGACCGAGTCTCCCATATCCCCAAATTGGAATAGCTCGACAGGAGCCCCATGCCGTGTGGCCTCGGGGGGCTTCTCGGGAGCCAGGGGGCCAAGCACGTGCTGCGCGAGGCGAAGGATTTCGGCGGTCGAGCGGTAGCTGAGCTTGAGGGGTTCCACCTCAATATGGGCAAGGCCCAGCTCAGACAGGACCGTCTTCCAGTCGGAAAATCCGTTGTCCAAGTGCAGTCGCTGTGCTGTGTCGCCCGCCAACGTCACACTTTGATTCTTAGACACCGTGCTCAGCACGACTGCCATTTCCACAGGACTGAGATCTTGGGCCTCATCCACCAGCACATGCTCGTATGAAATGGGTTCCTTGGTATTTTGGCCACGGCGCAAGGGGCCCCGCACTCGCTGGAGAAGTCTCAACAGGAGGCTGTCATCCTCGCGGTCCAAAGCCGGGCGCTCCTCGAGATCCAAACCGTCGATCGCACGGAATTCGTCCTCGCTGTCGTCTTGGCGATCCCGTGCGCGCGGCTCGGCCCCTTCCCGGCGCTGTTCCACGTGAGCCAGGGCACGGGAGCATTGTCGCGCGCACCAACCGTGAGCTCTCTCGAGCTCTCCAGCTCTGAAAGCACCCGGCTCGAGACGCGAAAAGCCCTCTTTGAGTACAGAAAGATCGGTGAGCAGTTCAGCCCAGAGATGAATCACGTCGCCATACCGTTCGATGGCCCGCTCGAGACTGCGCAAAGCCGTGTGCCGAACGCTGGCTTCGATCGCCTCCTCGTGGTCCAAAATCCACGCTCGAAACGCGTAAAAACGATGAAGGAGAGGCCGATCGCGTGAGCGCTCGAAGGTGACGAGCCCTGGCTCGAGATTGGGCTCGCTATCGAGCTGAGCACGCAAAGGACTCGCAACTTGTCCCGCGATACGCTCAATTGCCTCCTCGATCAAGGTGAGAAGAGCGGGGTGCTTTTTGAAACGGGTCACCGCGCTAGGCGTCTCCTCGCTATAGATGCGGGGCAAATCAGGCAGCGCGGTGGCTCGCAAGCGAGCGCCCCACTCTTGGTAGGTCCGGATGGAAACGCCAGAGAGGCCCAGGGAAGGGAGAACCTGAGAAATATAGCGCACAAGCCCCTCATTGAAGACCACCACCAGCATTCGGTCGGGTCGAAACCGCTTGGGGTCCTGGAAGTTCAGGTAGGCAAGACGGTGAAGACCAATGGTTGTCTTTCCACTTCCTGCTCCCCCTTGAATCACGACCAGTCCTGAATCAGGCTGCGTGATCAGTTCGAATTGCCTTTGATCAATCAGCGGAGTGATCTCTTTGAGGTGTTTGTCTTCGTTCTCGGTGAGGGCATCGCCCACGCCGAGCCGACCTCGCGTCGGTGTTGCCCGGATGGCAGTGCCTTGGCCACCGGCAAGTCGCATGTGAGAATCATCGAGACGGATCCAGCCCTCGGATTTGCTACGAGCAAAATGACCTTGGGGTGCACTGATACGCCGAAGTTGACGATCAGAAATGGTCAAGCTGCGTCGAACGCGCACCTCGCCCTCGACTTCGCGGTCTCCGAAGACTTCGTCATAGTCGTCGCCTTCCGCGTAGCGATAATAAAGTCGGCTCACCGGGGCATCTCGCCAGTCGACGATGCGAACGCCGCTCTTGGTGTCCACGTAGGTGCCGCGACCGATGAGCACCTCGCGCGTCCGCTCGCCCTCATCCAAGACCATCCGACCGAAATAGGGAGACCGGGGATCGATATACTGTTGCTTCGATTCCGTCTGCCGAGAGGCAAGAGCCTGGAGACGCTCCATTTGCTCGAGCAGGGGCGGAACATCCTCTGTGCGAGCTGAACTGATTTGATCTCTGAGGCTCACCAACTCGGCGTCGTAGTCGATCACCTCGCGCGCCGAGTTATCGGCGCCGCGTGCCTGAAGGCGCTGGAGCACACGTTCGAGGCACTCTTCCTCTTCCTTGGTGATGGCGGTCAGCTCAGGGTCGTCGTTGGATTGCGGACTACTCAAAATGGGCTCCAGGAAAAGAGGCGGCTACGGAGGGCCGGGCCGAAACGAGTCTCCCTTGATGGCAAAAAAGCCCCGAGGTGCAAGATCAATGTTCCAAGATACGCTCCAAGTAGAGACGAAGCCTCTCGAGAACGTCGGGCGCGATGCCGTGTCCGCCACGAAAAGACACGAATTCGTGGTCCAGGCCAGCTTGCTTCATTTCCTGGGCCAAGCGCTCGGCGAGCGTCATCGGCAACACCTGATCATCTGGTGAGTGGCTCTGAAAGACAGGTAGCCCTCGGCGATGAGGCAACAGCGAAAACCATTGTTTTTCGCACATGATCATTGTCGACAGCTGCACGAGGCCAAGCAGCGGCCAGTCGGTGCGAAGAGCCCAGTCGCACGAAAGCATCGCTCCTTGGGAGAACCCGCCAATGACGAGACGCTCCGGAACCATCCCATAATGTTCCCGCAGCTGCTCTAAGGCAGCCGCGAGCGCCTCACGGGCCTCAACCAGCCCATCGGGAACGCTCCTTGCGAGGAGGTCGAATTGTCCCCTCATCAAGGCAACCTGAAGTTGCATCATATCGATGTTCCACCAAGCACGGCCCCCTGGAGGTAGCCCCGGACCCGACAGAGAGTGAAGAGCGGCAGGAAACACGAAACGGACCCCAGGAAGTCCGCTCAGCGCTGGAGCGAGACCAACGAGATCGGTCCCAGGCGCGCCAAAACCATGAAGAAGGACGACAGTGGCTCTGACATCTGCATCGTCCAGATCCGGAGTGATGACGGCCGAGAGTCCCGCGAGATCAACGGTTTGCATGCGCCGGCTATAGCAAGACGACCCCGGAGTGCGCACGGGGTTCAGCTCGCCCGCAGAAAGCGGTAGACACGTACTTGAGCAGACCGCTCGCCAGGCGCCTGCGTCGAGTTATAGTCGCCCGCCATGAAATCGGGACCACTGCCGACACGGGCCGCGCTCGCTGCCACTCAATATTTGCGACAACATCCAGACGAATTGCTCCGCGCCTTACGTTGCGCGAGCCGTTTGAAACTGGGTGTTCCGCTCCCAGCGCTGCGATTCATCGCGGCCGAACTGGGAGGCAAGCGATTACCTCCGGATCTGGTGATCGAGGCGCGCTCTCCTGGAATATTTGTGAGCGGAAGCTTCACCCTGATGGACACGCCGCTTTTCGCGTCGGGGATCTTAATCGTCGAACGAATCGAGTCGAGCCCGGAGTCTGTCCTCGTCGATCTGCGCATCCAGTCCTTGAATCTGGAGGTCACGGATCCTGAAGCGGCTACACCGGTGGCAGCCCTGCTCCGATCCGGTGCCCTCGACCTGAGTCGACCCGGCGATTTGGTTCACTATATGCCGAAACGTCCCCCCATGCTTCTCGAGGCGAGAGGCAATCGATTGACTCTCGATCTCATGAAGCATCCTCGACTTAGTCAAGATCCGGCAAGAAAGATCGTGGCCGCCATCATTCCTTTGTTCACCATTAGCGGGATCGAAGCCGATGATGAACATCTCGATGTGTCTTTCAGAGCTTTCTCTCACGGTGTGGGAGAAGCCTATACGCGCTTGCGTCAGCTCTTCGAGTAGCCGAAACGGTCGAGAGCCCATTCCATCCACAAGGGCCAATCCCAGGCATCCGATGAGGCCGACCATGAGGCGGCCCATCTTTGGGGGAGAAAAACCGAGCAACGACGACCGGCTGGCCGGAGCTCTTCGGTCAATCAACGCTCGTTCGAACCGGGACGGCCTTGCGGCCCAATGACGAAAAGCGGCAAAAGTCCCTATCTTTGCACGCCTTGATTCGCTTCGAGATTTCGTTTGCTAGTAACGACGCGTAACACATCCGTGATGAGGCGAGGCCCCCAAGGTGCTTCGGTACAGATGCGGATGTCCCCTTTGATGTCCAAGTGAAGGAAGAGACGAATGCGGAAACAACTCCTCTGTAGTGCCAGTAGTGCCAGTCTGTTCTTCTTTCTTGCGGCGGCAAGCGCGCAGGAAGCAGACGGAGATCAGGAAACTTCCGTCGCGCAAGAGTCGGGCAAAGACGAGAAACCTTCGGCAGGCGTCTCCCTCTCCGCCGACGCGGAAGCTTCTGCCAGTCCGCCAGCGCAAGAGCCTCAGACGGCTTCCGA
>CAYTRQ010000006.1:30956-33009 GCA_964440025.1 uncultured Polyangiaceae bacterium
CCGACGCGGAAGCTTCTGCCAGTCCGCCAGCGCAAGAGCCTCAGACGGCTTCCGACGCTCCCGCCTACGGCGCTGCATTGCCTCCACCTCCGGGAGATCCCGATCCCCATAGCGGGGAGGACTCCTATATGGATGCATTCGTTCCAGAAGATCAAACCTGGCAAGTCGGCGTAGGAATCGGCGGCCTGTTTCCTTCTCCTGGACTCCAGCTCATCGGCGGCGGCCAACCCGAGCTCAATTACGGAACGGCCGCCTTCGAGTTCGCGGGGCGCATTGCTTACTACCCCAAGGCCTTTCTCGGCGTTGAGGGTGAAGTCGTTGCCGGCCTCGGACATGTCAATTCCTTTGGAGCGGCAATCAACGCCTATCGCGCCCATCTCATTGGACAAATCCCCAAGTGGAGCATCGTACCATTCGTCCTCGCCGGTGTCGGGGGGCTCGGCGCCGCAAGCCAGCCTCTCGGGCATGACATCGATTTCACCGTTCACGTGGGAGCGGGGGTCAAACTGGCCGTTGTCCGCGATATCGCCCTGCGGCTGGACCTCCGTGAGAACATGACCAAACGCACGGACGATAGCTACGCGGGAACCTCGTTTAATGAAGAAATCATGTTCGGAGCAGAATTCACTATTGGACGTCCCGAAGAGGTCTATGAGGTTCCGCCGGAGCCCCCCGATGCGGATGGGGATCACACGCCAGATTTTCGTGATTCCTGTCCCCAGGTTCCCGCGCTTTCCGAAGACGGCTGTCCTGCGGATTCCGATCACGACGGGATTGCCGATCCGGACGACCTGTGCCCCTACGAAGCGGGAGCAAGCGAGAAAGGATGCCCCGATCCCGATCCCGATGAGGACGGGGTCGTGCTTCCTTGCGACATCTGTCCCAAGGAAAAGGGAACCCCCCCAGACGGATGTCCCGTCCGCGACAGTGACGGCGATGGCTTTCTCGACGACGAGGATGAATGCGTTAACGAGCCAGAAACCAAAAATGGCTTCGAGGATGACGATGGTTGTCCAGACGAGGTCCCCAAAGAGGTCGAGAAGTTTACTGGCGCCATCGAAGGCATTCAGTTCTTTCAAGGATCCGCGAAGATCCGTGCAACCAGCGAGAAGAAGCTCCAGGAAGCCGTGGACGTGCTCGCCAAGTTTCCCTCCGTGCGTCTCGAGATCACCGGGCACACCTCCAGCGAGGGAGACGACGAATTCAATCAAAAACTCAGCGAGGATCGGGCCCAAGCAGTTGTTGACTGGCTCGTTGAGCGAGGGGTTTCACGGGATCGGCTTAAAGCCCGGGGCGCCGGCTCGAGCGAACCTGTTGCAGACAACGACACCGCACTGGGACGAACCCAAAATCGTCGGATTGAATTCAAAATCCTCAAGCGCTAGCCACGGCAGAGCGGATCTCTTGCAAGAACTCTCTCAGTTCGCGCCGCAACGTGCTTCGATCGTAGTCCCGAGTGATGATGTGCCTGGAGTGGGGAAGAATGACGACCCGCGGCTCGATTTCAGACATGGCCTCCGCGGCTCGCCAGGCATTGGACACGGGGCACACCCTGTCGTGAGCCCCGTGGACGATGAGAGTGGGGCAATGAATGCGGAAGAGCTCTTGGCGAAACGTTTGGCCAGCCCGAAGAACCTGGATCGCAGCATGGAGTGGCTGGAGGTCATAGGTGAGGTGACCCTGCTGCCCTTCCGGATCGGCGAGGTCGGCACTCGCCTTGGGAATCGAGAAGTTCGGGAGCCGGAACCGTTGGGCGAGCTGAAGAGCTGCGCCCGGGACGGGTTGATTCAACCAAAAGGCATTGGCCAAAAGGCACAAACCGGCCACGTCGCCGGGAGCGGAGAGGGCCAGCGCGCTGGCTATCACGGCTCCCAGTGAGAGCCCAACGACAATCACTGGTCCTTGCCGACGCAACTGGTCGAAGTCTGTTCGCGCTCCCTCGAGCCAGTCTTCAAACGTCACGTCGGCAACCTGTGCCGGAATGGTTCCGTGCCCCGCCAAGACAGGAGCCACCGCCTGGAGTCCCAGCTCACTGGCGATCTCACAGCCCATG
>CAYTRQ010000007.1:0-16721 GCA_964440025.1 uncultured Polyangiaceae bacterium
CACCGGCGTGACGACGCCGTCGCACCCACCGAGCGGATCCGCGCGTTGGCGCGTCACGGCGGCGGGCGCCGCGGTCGCGCTCGTCATCCTCGTCTGGGCGCTGGTCGCCACGGACTCCGTGGGACTGTCGGTGCGCGATCTTGGGAATGTCGCGGTCCCACAACTGCCGGACATTCAGGCTGACGAAGCGGTCGATGTGATTGCGGAGACGTGCGAGCGAGTCCGAGATCAGGTTTCGGCCAGTCTCAAGGACGGCGCAATCATGATCACTTTGGGAGGAGATCATTCCCTCGCAATCGGCAGTGTTGCCGGGGCCCAACACGCTGGGGACACGGGGCTGCTGTGGATCGATGCTCACGGCGATTTCAATACGATGGAAACCTCGCCCACGGGAAACGTCCACGGGATGCCTCTGGCAGTGCTCCTCGGGCAGGGTCATGAGCGCCTGCTACGTGTTTGCCGGGGCTTGCACCTCGATCCCAGGAATGTCGCACTCGTGGGAGTTCGAGACGTCGACGTGCGAGAGAAAAAGGCGCTGCGAGAAGCTGGGGTCTGCGTTTTGACCATGCGTGACATCGACGAACGCGGTATGGGAGCTGTGGCGCGGGAAGCGGTGGCTCGCGTCAAAGGCCCGGGGCGTGTTCACGTCAGTCTCGACATCGACGCCCTTGATCCAAAAGACGCTCCGGGCATTGTGACGCCGGTCCGTGGAGGTCTGTCCTATCGAGAAGCTCACCTTCTTTTGGAAGTTCTCGCCGATGATCGGATTGTCCGTTCTATCGATGTCGTGGAGGTCAATCCGATGCTCGACGTTCAGAATCGTACGGCGGAAACGGCGGTAGACCTTGTCGTTTCCGCTTTGGGTGCCAGTATTTTATAGATATCTGAGGGGCCCCAACCAAAGGAGACCGAAGTGAAAGAGCTGCTTTCGATGGCCCATCAAGTTGACGAAGCGGACTTGGGGGCATTGACCGTCTCATTGAGTCGACGCGTGCTCGCCAAGGCTCTCGAGGAGGAGACCCATTCGGACGTGGTTCAGAAACGATCACTCCGCGAGCTCTTGTCGTCACGCCAGAGTCAAGCCCTTGCCCTAGCGCTGACCGACCGGGCGCACAGAAGTCGAAGTGCCAAGAAGACGGTCTCGGCAATCGTCGATGTCACTCGGCGGGTTGGAGTCGACCGCAACATGCCCTGGTTGGATCGTGTCCAGCTGCGCGCGCTTCGCAGCTTCGGTACCACGATGCCCAAAATCACTGCAGAGGCGATGAAGGCCCGGTTGCGAACGGAGGCCTCTCCTTTCGTGCTCGATGCAGAAAGAGATGCCCTCACCGAGCGTCTTCGTCATGCTCGGCGATCCGGAAGAACCATCAATCTGAACTATTTGGGCGAAGAAATCCTGGGAGAGGCCGAAGCTCAAAATCGAGTTCAGACCTACCTGCAGCTTCTCGAAAGAGATGACGTTGATGCGCTCTCCGTCAAGATTTCTAGCGTCTGTAGTCAGGTCAATCTGCTCTCTCCCGAGAAGTTCATCGACACGGTGGTTTGGCGTTTGGAGCCCGTGTTCGAGAAGGCAGGCAAAAGGGAGAAGTTGATTTACTTCGACATGGAGGCCTTTCGAGATCTGGATTTGACGCGTGAGGTATTTGTGCGTCTCGTTCTCCGCCCGGAACTTCTGCAAGTTCGGGCCGGAATTGCTCTGCAAGCATACATTCCTGATACTATCGAGGTGGTGCGTGAGCTGCTCGATGTGGCGGAGACGCGAGTGTTGCAAGGTGGTGTTCCGCTGCGCCTGCGGCTCGTTAAGGGGGCGAATCTAGCGGCCGAAGCGGTCGAAGCATCGATGCACCGGCTTCCCTCACCCATCTACGGAAGCAAGGCGGAAGTCGATGCCAACTTCAAACGGTTGCTCCATATGATACTTCGGCCGGAGCATCTGGGGCGTGTGGTCGTGGGGCTAGGTTCACACAATCTATTTGACCAGTGCTATGGGCTGCTCCTAGCTGAACATCGCGTTTTGAGCTCGATGCTGCAGCTCGAAATGCTCGAGGGAATGGCAGGGTCGACAGGGAGGGTGCTTGGCCGGCTGGCAGGAGGTGTGCTCATCTACGCGCCTGCGGTCTCACCAGAGAATTTCCCCCATGCCGTTTCCTATTTGGTCCGGCGCCTGGACGAGAACACGGGGCCAGAGAACTTTCTTCAGTCGAGTGTGTCGATGCAACCTGCGGACTCCTCATTCACAAGAGAGTCGCAGTCTTTCCTTGTTGCCTTGCAGCGCTCGAAGGAGCAGAGCGTTTCTACTCTCCGGACTCAGGATCGGAGCCAACCGCCGCCGCTTTCCGTACGGAGTGAGCCGCGGGTGTTCGACAATTGCTCTGATACGGATTGGACGCAGAGAGTCAATCGTTCTGCCTTGATCAGGCATTTCGAGGAGGCTCGCAGCAGTCGACCAATCGTGGCCTCGAGAATTGATGGCAGCGATATCGACTCTGGCCGAGTCATCCCGGGACGAGACCCCTCGCGGCCGGGCATCGATGCCTATGAGATCCATCTTGCTGGAACATTGGACATTGAGAGAGCGCTCCAAAAGGGAAAGGAGTCCGAGAAGGCCTTTGCCGAAACTCCGGCGCGAGTGCGTGCTCTGATGATCGAACGTGCTGCTGACGAGTTGGAGAAGGATCGACTCCGTCTCGTGTCGCTCATGGTTCTTGATGCAGGCAAACGTGCCGAAGAAGCCGACATCGAGGTTTCTGAGGCGATCGACTTTGCTCGCTACTATGCTCAGAGTTACCTTGAATACGAGGAGCGCTACGAGCTCGCTCCGCGGGGCTTGACGGTAGTGACTCCTCCTTTCAATTTTTCGTTGGCGATTCCATTGGGAGGCTGTTTTGGAGCGCTGGTGGGAGGCAACCCAGTATTGCTCAAACCGGCTCCCGAGACACCTCTCGTGGCGCGTGCGGCGGCGGATTGCCTGTGGCGTGCGGGGATCCCCAGCGATGCGCTGCAGCTCGTCATTTGCCAGGACGAGGATGCTTCTTCGCTCATTCAGGATACTCGTGTTCGAGCGGTCGTGCTGACCGGTGGGAGCAGCACGGCCCGGGCTTTTCTTCGTATGCGCCCCGGTCTTCGGCTTCTCGCGGAAACGGGAGGCAAGAATGGTGCGTACGTGGCGGCGCTCTCGGACCGAGAGCAGGCGATTGCGGCCATCGTCAAGAGTGCCTTCGGTCATGCGGGCCAGAAGTGCAGCGCTCTCTCAGTACTCGTCCTTGAAGACGAGGTATACGAGGACAAGGCGTTTCAAGCGGCCTTGCTCGATGCCACGAGCAGTTTGCCTGTGGGCTCGGCATGGGAGCCAGAGAATTTTGTGACACCACTCATTCGGGAGCCAGAGGGACCACTGGCAAAAATTCTTCGCGGCGACGAGGAGTCTCTCTCGGGTGGCTATTGGCTTCTTCAACCTCACACGCACCCTGACAACCCGCAGCTTCTGTCGCCAGGGCTCCTCTGGGGGATCTCGCCTGGCAGTTTCGCTCACCAAACAGAGCTGTTTGGACCCGTTCTCTCCGTGATGCGAGCGAGGGATTTGGAGGAGGGCTTGAAGCTGCTCAACGGGACGCCCTACGGACTCACTGCGGGATTCTTTGGGTTGAGCGAGAAGGATCAAGAGCTGTTTGCCGAAAACATGGATGCCGGCAACCTCTACGTCAATCGTGTGATGACCGGTGCTGTTGTCGGGCGGCAGTCTTTTGGAGGACGAAAAGACAGCAACTACGGACCGGGAGCCAAGGCCGGAGGGCCTGGTTACGTCCTGCAATTTTGCCATGTCTCTCCCAAAGAGCCCCCTCGAAGCGCCTTGGTCTCGCCGCCCGGCTCTGCGTCGGCGTCGCCTCCCGGGGTCGTGTGCGGGACCGAGGTCGTGGGGGAGGAGAACTGGCTCCGCCACCAACCGGCTGAAGTGCTTATTGTCATCGCCGGCGACGCCGACGAGCAGGCTGTGACACAAACCCGTGAGGCGAGCCAGCTTGCTGGAGCAACGAGTGAGGAAGTCTCGTTGAGCAAGCAAGCAACTCAGGAGGAAGTGGAGAAGCTACGTCCCGAGGGGCCTTACAGGATCCGGGTCGTTGGTACGCCTTCTGATGTTTTGGTGCGCGTAGCTTCGGAGAAGGGATGGACACTACTGACCGATCCAGTGACTTTAGATGTAGGTTTGGAAGTGCGCTATTTCGTTCTCGAGCAGGCGATCTCCGTGGCTTACCATCGACATGGAAATACTAGCCTCCGTGAACTCAACCCCCTCAAGGCTCCTTGCTCTTAAAGCGGGTTTGTCCTTGCCTTCATGATGGGTGAGCCCTTCATCCATCGGCGGGTGAGGCCGGCGGGGAGGGCTCGACGACGACATAGTCCATGCCTGCACGCCGTGCGGCTTCGAAGCCGAATTCTCCGTCTTCGATCACGAGACATTTTTCAGGAGAAACTCCCATATGCTCCGCGGCGAGAAGAAATAGGTCGGGGTGGGGTTTCCCATTGGGGACCAATTCAGGAGTCACCACGATCGAGAAGAGATCTGCTGCCTCGATGGAGGTGAGAGTGGAGAGGACGCTTTCACGCTTGGAACCAGAGGCAACGGAGACTTCCGCCAAAGAGGCCACGCGTCGAGCGAAATCGAGGACTCCGGGCACTGGCGAGACTTTTTGAGCGAGACGCTGAAATGCCTTTCTGTGATTTTCCGCGACGACGACGGGATCGAGCTTGCAGGAGAATTGTCGAGCCAGTTCTTCCACCGTTGCCTCGATGCTCATACCAGCGCGACTCGTGAAGATCTGCCAGGTGAAATCGAAAGAGGCCCCCGCGTCGCGCAGGGCGACACACCAGGCCTGGAAATGAAGGGGCATGGTGTCGGCGAGGGTGCCGTCGCAGTCGAAAATGTAACCTTCGTATTGTTTTTTGGGGGGAAGAAAGCGAATGGCATTCATGGCGGCTGACTCGATGGAGGCGGACGGTGGGATTGGGGGGGCTTCTTGTTTAAGGTTCTTGAGTCGGCTCGTTTTGCGTGGGGGGCGCCTTTTGCGGAGGCCCGACCGAGGGCTTGCTCGCGAGGGCCAAGCCCCCCTCTCGCGGGTCTGCGAAGGCTGCAGCTTGCCCTTGAAAATAGGAGGCGATGTTTGCATCACCGATGGTGCGGCGTGTCGCTCGAACCGTATGACCCATTTGGCGCAACTGGGTGATGATCGAATTGGGGAGGGGACGCAAGCGCTCGATCGAGATGAGATCCGGGACGAATCCCTGGTGGATGCGAGGCCGGGTGACGGCTTGCTTGAGCGATTGTCGATCGTTCAATAGAGCGATAGCGAGCTGCGTGATGGTGCTGGGGATGGTGTCGCCTCCGGGAGAGCCGAGGACCAGCATGTCTCGTTGGCCGAGTAGAACCAAGGTGGGAGCCATGGAACTGATCGTGCGTGCGCTCGCCATGGGGATATTTTCGCCAACCGAGCCAAAAGACGCGACCGAGTTGTTGAGGACGATCCCTGTCTTTCGGGTCACGATCTGCGCACCAAAACTACTAGAGAGAGTCGTGGTGAGGCTGGCTGCATTGCCATCCTGGTCGATGACACTCAAATGGGTCGTATGTTCGAGCTCTCGCATCGAGGCATCATAAAGTGAATGGAGGGTCTTGGAACGAGTTGCTTTCTCGGGATCGATGGGGTGAGGCTTCAACCAAGTTTGCGGATCGGTCCACCTTCGTCGGAGCTGCGCGTCGACTGTTTTGCGACTGGGCGCCGTCACGAGCAGGCGCCTTTCGACTTGGGCGCGACGGCTCACCTCGGCAATGAGATGATATCGCTTGGCACTGTCTGCGGGAAATTGATGGGCTTCGAGCGCGGCGAGCATGGAGAGATTGAGGGTGACCGCTACCCCCCCGGCCGATGGAGGAGGCATGGTGATCACTCGGGCGCCTTCATAATCGAGAAAAAGCGGTGAGCGGACGCGGGCGCGGTATCTTGCGAGATCTTTTTGTGTGATGAGGCCACTTTCCCCGAGCGAGGCGATGAGGTCACTGGCTGTGGGACCTCGATAAAAGCCCGAGGCTCCTTGTTGCTGAATCCGTTCGAGCGCCACCTTGAGCCGCGGTCGCACGAGGCGCGTTCCCGGGTGGGGCAAGTTGCCGCCAGGGAAGAAAGCTTTCCGGGCGCTGGGATCCCGGCGGAGTGCATAGCGCGACCAAGCGATCGTTTGAGCCTGCCGTTGGCCGAGACTGTGTCCTTCGGCCAGTTGCAATGCTCCTTCGAGTAGCTGGCTCCAGGGAAGTTTTCCGTGACGCTGATGAGCGAGAAAGAGCCCGGCTGGCGTTCCAGGAACGCCGACGGAAACGGCGCCCCGTCCGCCTTGTTCGATCATTTTGTCGAACTTCTCTCGCGTGAGTGCGGCGGGCGCGTCTTCACGGAAATCGATGGCTTCGATGGTGTCATCGATGCGTAACAAGAGAAACCCCCCGCCGCCGAGGTTACCGGCACTCGGGTGGGTGACCGCCAATGCGAAGGCCGTCGCTATCGCGGCGTCGACCGCGTTGCCACCACTTTCTAGCACTCCCACTCCGACGCGTGTGGCTTGCGGCTCGACGGAGGTGACGACTCCGGGCCCGGTCACGCAGCCCTCGGTGAGTTCGGGAAGAGACGGCGGCGAAGGCAAATTTTGCAGGACGGGCGCCACGGACTTCTGTGGGGGGGCCTGCTTTTGAGCGGAATGGCCTGTGGTTTCTTCTATGTCTTTTCCGGTGGGCTCTTCAACGGAGCCTGACTGTTCTCGGTGAGCAGTTGACTTGGCGCCGGGGGCAGGTGTCTCCGAAGCGGGGCCCGCCGGCGCTTGTGTTTCGGAGATCTGACAACCTAGGATCCCTAAAAGCCCGCAAGCGAGCCCGAGATAGGCGAAAGCCCGCCCGGCGAGAATCGACAAAGCCCATTCGCCCGGTCGGGTTCGGTCATCGGTCGGAGTCGCGCTGCAGACTCCTTCTGCTCGGGCATGGAAATGAGGCCTCCGAAACATGCCCCGGATTGAAGCACAAATGACCAGTATCCCCGAAGCCACGCCCCAGCCCCTGTCCATCAGCATTTTGACCGTCAGTGATACCCGCACGATCGAAAACGACACCAGCGGGCAGCGCCTTGTCTCCTTCGTCCAGGAGGCAGGGCATCATCTTGTGGAAAGAGTCATCGTCCCCGACGAGGTCCAGCAGATTCGAGACCAAGTCAAGCGCTGGTCCGAGGACCCTGATGTCCAAGTCGTTTTTCTGACCGGAGGTACGGGCATTACGGGGCGAGACGTAACTCCTTCTGCTCTCAATCCACTCATCACCAAGGAAATCCCGGGGTTTGGCGAATTGTTTCGACTTTTGTCGTATGAAGACATCGGAGCAGCAACAATTCAATCACGCGCCTTTGCTGGGCTCGTGGGAACGACCTTGGTGTTTGCTCTGCCCGGTTCGTCGGGCGCTGTTCAGCTCGCCATTGATAAAATCCTCCGGCCGCAGCTAGATGTCCGTACCAAGCCATGCAACTTTGCCCAACTGCTGCCGCGTTTGAGCGAAGAGTAGAAATGGGAACGACCGAGCACCCAAAGATGCGGGTCACGCTGAGCCCACGCTTCGACGTCCCCCGAGGGCGCGGCCACGACTGGTGTCCCCAGAAGGCGGGCTTCGCGGATTACGCTCGACGCCCCCTCCGCGAGGGAGCCATGCAGAAGCGCATCGGCGGCAGCGATCCAAATCAATGCCTCATTTCTGGGAAGCTGCCCAAGGAAGCGAGCCTGGGGGGCCTTCCTCGTCAGTTCGTCCTTTTGCGGCCCGTCGCCGATAACGGCGATTCGGGCGTTGGGGACGAGCTCGGCGCCGATGAGAACCTCCTCGACCCGTTTTTCTGGAAATAGACGTGCGACGATAACGAGCCAGCGCTCGTTGGGCTCGAGTCCGAGCAGCTGTCGGGCCTTTTCTTGGTTCAGATCATCGGGGACCTCCAATGCTGCCGGCTCGACACGGCTTCGCTTCAACATCTCTGTTGCCGCTGGAGACCATGGCCCAAGCGTGCACAACTCGGCTCGTAGCGCAGACGAAACAAAGCGTAGCTGCGCCCGCCGCTGTGCCAGGCTGGTCATGATGAAGCGTCGTATCCGTGCGGGTAAACGAGCGAACAGCTTCAGATCGGAGCCATGGACGACGATTTCCAATTGATCGGTGTGAAACAGGAGTGCGGCAGGCCAGCCGCAAGGCAATAACCAGTGGGCCGTCACGGAGCTCAATGATGGAAACGTTGCCGAGAGCCAAATGAGACGAAGGGCCACTGGCGCTAGCTGCAGGATACGCAGGGGATGCTCTCTCAGGCGAGGCAGGACCCCAGGCAGGGAGAACAGCTTTTGCCCCCCCAACCAGTGGACCGGAGCGGGATCCCAAGCGGCTTGGGTTGCTTCCCCGTCGGCTTGGACTTTGCCCCCGGCGGCGATGACGCTCACCTCCTGCCCGTGGGAGAGTTGACGACGTACTTCGGCACGGACGAAATGGCCTGCTGAATCATCGGATCGGGAGGGGTAGGAGGTCGTCAGAACGACAGCGCCCCGCTTTGAGGGTCGATGGCGAAGGGGGGAGGCTTGGGTTGGAGAGCTCGGTCTCATTGTCGTGACGTGGAGAGCCTGCCAGAGGGATCATGAAGACGGCAGCTCCGGCAGTTCCTCCGCTGCCGCGAGCTCTTCGGCGCCCCACGTTTCCAACAGAACCGACAGGCGCCAGAGGTATTCAAAGCTATAAATCCCCGTGGAGTGCATATCTCCCCAGGTCAGCGAGAGAGCATAGTTGCCGACCGGTGAGATGTCTCGAAGCTCCAGGTTCTGCCCCCGCTGAAAGGCGATTTTGCCCGTGTGTCCCTGGCAGCCTGCGCAGGGGCAGTAGCCGCGCAAGATTTCGTGCGGGATGGCGTCTTTTCTGCCTCCGGGCCATTGGATTTCGAAAACGCGCGATCCGTGGGGGGCATGGATGCCGGTGGGTCGGCCAGGATAGGTGCTCATTGCGGTAGTTTTAGCAGGAAAAAGCGCCCTGACGGATGAGTTGGGTTTGCGCTTGGGTCAGGCTTCTGCCATACACCGCCCCCCGTGGCGAATCCCAGTGAATCAGTTCAGTGCAGGCCGTTGGAAGTCCAGGTGGGCGACAAGGGCATCGAGCGTGCGATCAAGCACCTTAAGCGTAAGATGGCTGGAGAAGGCACTCTTCGCGAGCTCAAGCGTCGCCGGCACTACATGAAGCCGTCGGTCAAAAAGAGAAAGAAGATTGCCGAGGCAGCGCGTAGGCGTCGCAAGCGGGTCCGTCTCGACGAACGTTTCTAGAGCGGCGACCGGTTTGACCGGTCGTCTGTACCCAAGGGAAACGAGAGGGTCGATTTCGTGCAGCAAGCGGAAGCAGAGCGGGCGAGAAACGCCCCCTCGCAAGAGGGTCGGGGCGTTTCTCAGGAGCTCTTTGTGGCAAACTGATCGACGCTCTAGGGCCATCTCGCAGCCTGGAAATCGCTGCGTTCGATGCGTCGGTGTTTCTGGTTGGAAAGTATCTCCGGAGCAGGGTGAGCTGACGTCCTAGGTTCCAGGCTCAGCTTCTGGACATGAACTTGGCCAATCGAGGCGGGCCGAGATATCTGAGAGAAGTATGCCTCCGGTCGGCCAGCCTTCCTTGGGTCGTCGCTCTCCGAGCGCGCGGGCACGCCATCAATCCCTGCCACCGGTAGAGACGGTGTCCCGATCGTCGCCTCCGGTGCGGCTGCGCTACCTGCTGTTGTTCCTTCTGCTTGCGTTTGCGGGAGCGTGGTTGTGGCCTCGGGGGGTGGCTGCTTGGCGCCTTCACAACCTCGGTGTCAAAAAGGCGGACTACGCTCTGTGTATGGTAGGTCCCACTGGCCCTGCGCTGCTGCGTGAGGAGCCTGCGGCACTCAGCGATCTGTTACGCAAAAGGATCGTCACTGCGGGCCCTTCGAAGCGTCCCTTCGCGTCCTGCTCCTCTCTTGCCGAGGATCTCGATATGCCACATCGGGCCTTGTCGGCGCACACCCAGCAGGCGAGGGAGTTTGTCGAGTATCGCGCTGGACCGGGCATCACACCGACTTTTTCGGTGAATGATTTAGTTCTCACGACGGAGGATCTCGAGGAACTCTCGCAACAGGCGTGGCCCTTCGTTCGCCACGGCTATTTGCGTCTCATCGAGCCCTCCCGCCATGCTCGAGAAGCGGTTCATCCGGCGACCGCACCGCAGCCTGGCACCGGTCGTGGGCTTCCAGCCTCACGGTTTCATTACCGATCGACTCTTGCTTTCGGTCAACGCGTCGTGGGAGCTTTCGGCTCCGGTGCCAACGCCCGCACCCTTCTTTCCGACGACGCTGGCGTGACCTGGTCCTCGGGAGGGAAAAAGCTGGCAAGTGAAATCATCGATCGCTGCCCGGCCGACGAAGAGGGGCGTGCGTTTTCTCTTTCACTGACCGAAGCGGGGCGCCAGATGGTCTTGTCTCAGGGGCCAGCCGCCCCGCCCCAGGCTGCCCAGTTGAGTGAGCCGGGTGAGATCCTTTCTTCGATCACGTGTGACGAGTCGGCGCTGGTCGCAGCTTTGCTGCTTGAAGAGGATGAGAAGGGAAGACGCCCGGTTCGGCTTCGCCTCTGTCCCTTTCGGCGCCCTTGCCGAGATCTGATTCCTCCGGAACAAATGGGAGGGCTCTTCTACCCGGCGGACGTCGCGCGTTTGGGTGGCGACATCGTGCTTGCCAGAACCTATCGGGGACTGACCCGGGTCACCTCGACGCGTGACGATGGGCGCTCCTGGGCGCCGTGGACGGTTGCTTTCGACTCGGTGAGCGCCGAGCTGCCTGCCAGCGCCGCACCTTATCGCCTGTTGCCGATTTCGGACCGCACGCTCCTTTTCGGTCGTCCCTCCAAGGACGATGGGAGCTATGTTCTTCTTGTGAGTGACGACCACGGAGCCAGCTTTCGCGCTCCCTCTCCGTAGAGTGTTGCTTCGCAGCGCGAACGCTGCCTGTTGGTGCGGATGCGAGCGGTTGGTGCGGGCGATGATGTCCGCCGCCACTCACCCGCTTGTGGGGAGCGGCGGGAACGTTGCTTGCTGGCCAGGCTAGCGAGCAGCATTGGCCCGGATCGCTGACGACCACCAAGAGGTGAAGTTTTCGCCATATTTGTCGATATTCTCGGCGAAACGGGGGTCGGTTTCGTACAGGTTGGCGAGCCCCGAGTGCATTTGGGGCGAGCAGGGGTAGAACCATCGATCGATCAATCGTCGATGCCGCTCGGCGAGGGCCATTGCAGCTTCATCATCGACCGCGGTTCCCGAGTGAAAGAGATCCGCTGCCGACTTCATGATGTCGTCTGACTCGGCTTTGTAGCGTTCCCAATCCGCGGCTGTGTACCGTTTCATGCGTCGCGCACTTTCCTCATAGGCTTCCGTTCCGCCCCAACGCTCCTTCGTCTCGTCTTCGTATTTCGCAGGATCGAAGCCATCGAACAGTGCGGTGAGTTCTCGCTCGGTCATGTCTTGCATCGTCTTTTCTCCATTGAGTGCCGCGAGGGCGGCGTCGATTGCCTGGAGCATCTGCCTTGTGCGTTCGGCTCGCTTCGCGAGCGCTTCCCGTTGCTTCTGCAGAGTCTTGCGCCGATCGAAGTCTGGGTCGTCGAGAGACCGTCGAATCGATTCGAGGGGCATTCCGAGCTCTCGTTCGATCAAGATTTGCTGGAGACGCAGCAGGTCCTTGTCGGTGTAGAGACGATATCCTGCCCTCGATCGGTTCGACGGAGTGAGCAAACCGAGTTCGTCGTAGTGGTGGAGCGCACGCACCGATACTCCAGAAATGCTGGCGACCTCCTTCACTTTGTACATGCGACCTTTTGCCGTGCCGGCAAATCTAGAACTCATCTCATACCTCCAAGATCCCGCTGTCGCTTCACCCGCGAGCGGTGAGGCGAGCGTGGATTCGCTTTGCTCGTCGATTCGATGCAGCCGGTTGCTTGCCCGGGGTGATGAGATACGTTCTAGGGTCTCACGTCGCGTGAGGGTCAAGGGAATAATCGGAGCGATTCGGGCTTTCGAGTGATGGGATGTGTGGTCTTGGGTGCCATCTCGTGGCTCACTCGATGAGGCGCGCCCGCGCGTTTTGAAAGGCGCCACTCGTGCAAAAGAGGATGGCATCACGCGCTTCTTCGTGGGCTGCGATCCACCGGAACCGTGAGGGACCGCTTTCGGGCAAAGGTTTTGGGGCTCCAGCGGAGAGGGCCTCAAGTGCCACGGTAGGGCCGGAGGTGGCGAGCATGGCAGTTCTAGTTGCCAAGAGCCGCGGCGCTTCCGTGCACCTGTTTGGCTGGCTGCCCATCGCACCGATCGTTTCCAAAACCAGCGTGGGCACGTCATCGTCGTATCCGACGCGGCTCAAGCCCTGTTCGACGAGAACCTTGGCTTGGGCGACTTTGCGTCTGTCGACGTCGTTTGGATAAAAATGAGGAGAAAAGATGTTGAGGAGAGCCACGAGCATGGGCAAGCCGTCCTCGGGTCGACTGCGAGAGAGGGCCCCCCCTCCGAGCTGTTGCAATTTGAGGGTTCGATAGAGGAGAAAATCAATTACTTCTTCATCGAGTGTCTCCATGCGCGAACCGACCAAGAGCCGTGAGGGACTGATGGTGAGGGGCGCGCAGCGGTAACCGAGAGCTTCGGTGACGAGCAACTGCGGGAGAGGGAGATGAAGAGAGCTGATGATGTGCGCCAGGCGCTCGAATACAATTCCGCGGTCGATGGGTTGAGCGTCTAGAGAGGAAAGATCGATAGGAAAGGCGGCGTCCAATACCGCTCCTGTCTTTCTCAGGAGGGCACGCAGGGGAGGGGGGAGCGCGGTGGGGGCTAGGCCATCTTCAATGTCCGGAGAGAGGGCTGCGGGGCCGGCTGCAGGGATCTTGACTGGTTGACCTACGTAGGCGGATCGTGCAGCCAGGACGAGCCGAGAGGCGTCATGTCGACGACAAAGCTGGTGCACACGTGCCAGAGTCTCCAAAAGGTCTGGATCGATGCGTCCTTCGTCGAGCTTGCGGGAGACTTCCTTGCCGGTTCTGTCCACCATCATCCGGATGCCGTTTTCCTGTCCCTGACGTTCCATGAACTCGGTCATGGCTTGAAGAACGTCTGCGTCGAGAGGCCAGGCGCGTCTTGCGCGCTCCAAGGTTGCCGAGGCGCGCCGGGGATCTTTCGCTACGTCCTCGTACAAGCGTGCCAGCTGCATGGCGGCAGCCTTCTTCTCCGTGTCGCTCGAGAGTCTCTGAATAATCTGTATGAGAAGAGAGGTAGCCTTCTCTGCGAGCTCGAGATGACAGTAGACTTCGACGAGAGCTTGAGCCGTTTCGAAGTCGTCTGGCTGTGCTTCCAGAACCGCTTCATAGGCCGTCATTGCCCTGTCGAAAGCTCCGAGCTCATGCTGGTACAGACGGCCGAGGGAACGCAAAACCGTGGTTCTTTCCTCTCCCGGCTCCAAGCGTTCCGAGAGGGCGGCCAAGGAGCTTTCCGCTGCGGCGTGCTGTCCAAGGGTTCGGCAGATCTCGGCATGTGCGCGCAGGAGAACGATATCCTCTCGATGCTCCACGAGGACCACTTCGAGTTGTTGTTTTGCGAGCTCTGGTTCGCCAAGGAATGTGAGGATTTCCGAGAGCTCGAGCGTGAGCTCTTTGCGCTGGGCGGGGGAGAGTTCAAGCTCCAACCTCGCCTCGAGAAGCTGCCTCAAGGCGAGCCAGTGTTCTGCTTGTCGATACAGAACGC
The DNA here is from genome assembly GCA_964440025.1 of uncultured Polyangiaceae bacterium. Lineage (GTDB taxonomy): Bacteria > Myxococcota_A > Polyangia > Polyangiales > Polyangiaceae > NIC37A-2. Next base: position 13,817 of record CAYTRQ010000007.1, read on the forward strand.
GGAGTCGCTCGAATGCCGTAGAAGACGAGGGTTTCCGTTCGAGGCATGCTTCGAAGCAGGCGCGGGCGCGCGGCGAATCTCTTACATCGAGCCACGCCAGCCCTGCTGCACGATAGATGTTGGCCGCGTGGCGAGGGAGTGCCGTAGCGTGTGCGAAACCCTCCAATGCTTCGGCTCGTTGAGCGGGCTCGTCGGCTTGGCTGAGTGTCAGGGCAAACAGTTCACTTGCGAAGTCCGATCCGCGGATTGCTCGGCTCCGTTCGAGCAGAGCTCGTGCTTCGCTCTGCTGCCCACGGCGAGCTTGTGCGCAGGCTGCATCGAGCAGACAGGCGCTTTGGTCCAGATCCGTTCGGGAGAAATGCAATAAACGAAGGGAAACCTCGCTCAATAGCTCATCGTCTCCCTCTTGCCTTGCTACTTGTTGCATCACGCGCAGCGCGATCAAGGGAGGACGTTGTCCTTCGAGCAAAGGGGAGAGCGCCTGCCGGGCGCTCTTGAGGTCGAGCGTGGAAAGCGCCAGATACCCTGAAAATACGCGATAAACGTCTGCGTCCTCGTCGGCGCCGATTTTCAGCAGGGCCGCGATGATATTTTCCTTTTGGGCCGACCACTCATCCACGTAGCCTTCGGAAAGGAAAGCGCCTTCGAGACGCAGAAGGGCGGAGAGGTCCTGGGGGAACTCCTCGAGCAAGGTGTGCTGCCAGAGAAGAGCGCTTTTGGGCTTTCCCCCCTCGTGGTCGAGAGCGCTGAGTCTGCGGTAGGCGTACTTCCTGTCCTCGGGATCCGATGCATCTCGGGCTCGATCGAGCCAGGTTCGGCAGAGTGAGTCGGTGTCGCCGGAAAGCTCGAGCAGATGCTCCTCGAGAGGCAGACGCGCGGGTGAATCGACGACTCCTCCAACCTGCTTCAATGCCGAAGCTGCGGTCTGTGCGGAGCCCTCCAGACATGCTTGGGCCGCGTCGACGGCAGCCAGCCAGGGGGAACTTGCGTGGACTTGTCCCGTTGGTGACAGAGGTGTCAGACAGCGAGCGAGGGCGGAGAGTGTGGCGTCTTCCGGAAAGCGCGCTGCGAGTTTTTGCAGCTGAGGAGCGAAGTCGAAAGATCCGAGCTCGGCTTGATGGAGGGCAGGCAGAACCGAAAGAAGCAAATCGATGCGGGAGCTCGGCTGCTCCTGGAGTCCCGATTCCCGGCGCTGACTCTCGGCGGGTGGCAGGGCTAATTGTGGAGGTGGTTCTTTGTTGGCAGCGCTTCTCACATGAGCAAGAAGAGCGCCCGCAAGGGAAACACCGCGATGATCGGACGCCCTGAGAAGCCGAATGCGAGCGTCTGGTTCCGATGTCTGAGTCAAGAGCTCGAAGGTAGTGGCCAGATCGAGAGAAAGGTTGCTTTCCTTTCCGGGCTCTTCAGGTGATAACTCCTGGAGAGCCCGCTGAGCGACCGCGCGGAGCGCGCAAGAAAATGACTCTTCATCGAGATCTTGGGGCTCCTGGCTTTGGAGAAAGCGTGAGTAGGCATCCCGGGAGCCCTCGGGATCTCCTTCTGCTTCGAGGAAGAGTCCGGCCAGACCGAGAGTTCCAGCGGTCGAGTGTCTCCCCAAGTCCAGTAGTGCCTGACCAGTTGTTTTCCTGTGAGATGAAGTCTCGTCGGCCGACGACAGGGCTCGCGGTGACGAAGGGGCTTGCGCCGACGAGTGGTCTTTCGGCGAAGTCGAGGCCTGAATCAGCCTGAGCACGGCCAATAAGGTGTGCTCATCGATCCCTGGGTCACTCAGCTGGAGGGACTCGAGTGCCTCGACGAAAGTTTCGAGGGATTCGTGGGTCGGTTCCCGGCCCAGCAATTGCCCGACGCGGAATAGAGAAAGCTCGGTGGAGTCCGGTTGCTCGTCGTTGCTTTCATAGGCTTCGAGCTCGAGAGCGAGTCCTAGGATTGGGCTTCGGGTGAGCAAAGGGCCCCGATCTTCCGGGTGAAGTTGATCGGCCCCACCCGAAAGCAACTGAAGGAGCAGTCGCTCTTCGAGCTCGAAGGTTCCGGAAGCGGGATCGGAGCTCGCCAGCAACGCATCGAGATTCCTCGAATCGGCTGTTTCGAGGCAACGCGCCGCGAGGCTCCGGAGAGTTGAACGACGGCGTCCCTGTGCCGCCTCTTGCTGGAGCAATTCTTTTGCGGAAAAAAGCCCATCGGGGCGCTTCGCGAGATAGGTCGAGGTGAGCTCCAAGACCCCCTCTGCATCCATCCCGGAAAGGGCCGCCGGTGCTTCAGAGGGAGACGATCCATCGGATCGACCTTTCTGGCTACCATTGGGAACCATGGGTTGGGCTCGGAGCATAGAGACGGCTTCTCCGAATCGGCCTGCGGCGAGTTCGCGACAGATCCGATGATAGAGGAGATAGTCGTAGGACGAATGACTCCTCAAGGGGCTTTCCGTGATGCGTGGGCTTGGCAAACGTGCTTTCGGGCCTCCGAGAAGTTCGGAAACGACTTCTCCACTTTCCGAGAGGGGAGGGGCCAAAGTTAGTCCGGAAATGGGATTTCTCGTGGCAAGCCGGTTAACGAGTCTTTCGAGCTGAACCCTCGCATCGTTGCTCTCCAAGCGTGCCGTATGGTCTAGCACATCTGCCGCTTGCTCCGGCTCACCCAGACGGGTGAGCGCCCTGGCAAGCAACAGAGCTGCGTGAGTCCGGCTGGCTTCGCTGCCTGCTAGCCGCATGATGGTTTTGAGCCGGCGCCGCGCACTTTCCTCATGCTCCGCGTGAAGATGGCGCAGTTGCGCATGGCAAACGGCTAACTTGGGAGCAACGTCCGCGGCGCTGCGAGCGAGCTCTTGCGCCGCCTGGTCGTCGCCTTGGTAGAGGCGGAGATCGCTGGCTACCAAAAGAGCTCGGCGTTTACATAGCGCGGGGGATTC
>CAYTRQ010000007.1:16731-32828 GCA_964440025.1 uncultured Polyangiaceae bacterium
ACGAGAAGCGCTCTGTTCGATCTCCTCTGCAAGCGCATCGAGATCGCAGTCTGGAGTGCAGGGGGTCGGCTCAATGTCAGGAGCGCCGGGGACTTTTACGGGAGGGAATTTCTCTTCCTCGTCTTCTCCACTCGACTGGACCTCCCGCACGAGTGAACGGCCCAGCTGTTCATTTTCGGCTCGTTGGCGATCAGCGACTTCCTCCGGCTTGGGGTCGCTCGAGGCAATGAGCTCCTCGAAGGAAAGGGCCGCGGGGCCTTCAGAGCTGCCTGTCTTGGGATCCGAATCAGTCACGTGAGATCGAGCCCCAACTTGCGACGGAGGTGGAGGAAGGAATCGGAGATGCAAAATCGGATAATGTCGGCGAGGAGTCGCTCCCGCAAGGTTTCATCCTGAGGGAGGAGTTCCGGAAGTTGCCGGAGGATAGAAGGTTCACCATGGGCGAGGACGGCGATCTTCGCCGCTCCTGTGAGCGCGGCTCTGGCGAGGTCCGATGGGTGATTGCCTGCCCTTTCGATGTCGCTGGTGAGCCTGGCCAGCTCTTCGCTTTGTTGTCGATCGATGAGTCCGGCGAGCACTCGCGTTCTTTCCTCGATGGGGTCGGGTTCTTCATTCGCGATCTCTAGCGTGGTCAGATAAGCCACCGCGCTCAACCAAGCTTGCGCTTCGGAAAATGGCATCGAAAGAAGAGGGCTGACATCAAGAACGCCCGAAAAGAGAAGGTAGGCCAGGCGTGCTCGTGAAGGAGGAGGAAGCGGAAAGGGGATCCCCGCGCCGAAAAGGATCGCTGGTCTCAAGTCCGTGGAGCGAGGGCCGTTCTGATGAAGAGCTCGCGGATCCGTTTCCTCGCTCGCTCTCCCAGAATTTTCGTTAGGAGAGGAAAATAGCGCGGCGATGGTCTCGGGATGGGTCCCCCCAATGAAGAGATCATATTGAGTGATTCCGAGCGCCTCGGTCCACGCTCTGGTCTCCTCGTGATGGGGGCCGCTTCTGTGAGGCGGAATTCGCATATTTTCCGTGACACCCAGAGCTGCCAGCGAGGGAAGGGCTGCTCGTGCGATAAAGGGAGTGGCCTTTGTCGCTAGCTGAGCGAATATGCCAAGCTGGCCAGGGGCAGCGATTGCTTCAAGATCGGCAGAAGAGAGAGGAGCCGTAGGATTTTTTTTGCATGCCTCATGGAGCTCTTTGAGTCGGGCGTGCTCTGGCTCTTCAAGAGAAGCGGTGAGTGCTGTCATGCCGAGAGCTATCCTCTCCAGCTCCGGATGCCCCGTGTTCTCGGTCAGAAGGTGAAATCTTCTGATTTGGAATGAATCGAGAGGGGATTGGCGGAGCGCCTGGTTACATTCCAGGAGGGCCGGTTCAAGAAGGCGTGACCTCTCTTCGGGATTGACGTTTTCCGCGATGATGACATCGACAGCGTCCGCATCGGTGGGTGCGTCTCTCAGAACCAGCCGAGCGGCGTCCTTCAGGGCGTCGCTGTCGCCAATGTGGTCGCGCACGATCGCGAGCATCATCTTTGCGGCCTCAAGGCGCTGGCCGATGTCATCTTCTTCTTCGGCGAGAGCTCGAAAGGCGCTGAGGGCTACGTCCCAGTCGCCGGCAAGAGCGGAGGCACGAGCACGGCGACTCAGCGTGACCGCCTGCGGTACGCCAAGTCGTCCCAATTGATTCAGAAGTGCGACCGCGTCTCGAGGCCGGTCGAGGTTCTCTAAAAGGTCGGCTGCGTAGAGCCCAGCCTGCTCCCTCTGCTCTTGGGGAGACTCAGGGTGAAGAGCAACCGCGCGGAGGGAATCGGCGGCCGGTTCGAGATGTCGATCCACGAGGTAGAGCTCTGCGCTGAGAGCGAGCGCAGGAAGGTGCGTTTTGTCGAGTTGGAGGAGCTCCTCGAGAGCCTGGAGGGAGGTAGCGCGCTGTCCCAGCGCGCGGCCGTAGCGAGCTTTTTGCCAGAGCAGCTCGATCCGCTGTTGGGGTTCGTTGGCTGTGTGCAAGCGAGCGTCGATGAGCTCGATGAGACGAGAGCGATCGCCGGCCCGGTGGGCTGAACGATAGAGCCGAGCAAAGGAGAGCGGGCTCCCGGGAAGCCTTCTCATTGCGGAGGAGAACGCCGCTTCCGCTCGCTCAGGGTCGCCCAGCTCGTCATCATAAAGGACACCAGCACGTTCCCAAAGGGCGGCAGCCTTTTTGTTGTCGTCGCTCCGGCGTGCCAGCTCGACTGAAGCGAGGGCTTCGAGATCGGCCCGGCTGAGCCGCGCTGCAGCTGCGCGAAGGCCATGGTAGAGCGTTGGATCTTGGGGAATGACTTCGAGAAGCGATTCGAAGATCGTCAGAGCCTTTTCGGTTTGGCCGCAGGCAAGGGACTGGAATCCGGCGAGCAAGCGCGCGGTCGCGCAATCGTCGTCCCCCGTCGTTCCTTCGCCGGCATCTTCGTCGCGCGTTGCCTTCGCGTCGACAGTCTCATCGCTGGCTGTTTCCTTGCCGAGAGAATTTGCATGAGGGAGCTCGAGGCATTCTGCGAGTCGGAGCAAGGCGGCACTTCGCGCTTGCCACAAGCCAGCTTTTTCCTCATTGGAAGAAATTCTTCTTCCTAAGACCTCGATGAGCTCCCAGGCGATGGCCGGGCTCGCATCATATGTCTTTTTGCTGAGCTCCGTAGCCCAAGAGGCGAGTTGATCCAGAGGTTGCTCTGCCTCGGCTGTAAAATGAGAGTGAGCTACCAGTTCAACGAAGCCGAGCTCTTCGGCTAGCGCACGACGGGTGCGGAGTTCTTCATCGGCCCAGCCGACCATTCGGGCACTAACGCAGTGGGCGAGAAGGGAGTCCGCCGCGGGCGCAAGTTCGGTCCAGCGGCGAGCTCCAGCGAGACGTTGCTCGGCTTCCCGAGAAGAGCAACCGGCAATGAAGCAAAGGGCGCCTCGAGTATGATCGGTCAGCGAGGCCTCGTCGCTCGTTGCTTCCTCCGCAGCGGCGAGCGAGACCGTCGCCGACAGAAGCAAGCGCAGAAGCTTGGCTCCCGGCGAGAGGGGAGACTCGAGCAATTCGAGTGCGGCGGTGCCTGTCGTTCCGTTTTTCTCTGCAAACAGAGCAGAGAGGGCGGATTCGAGCTGCAAAAGGGGTTCTCGTTGACGAGCCTCTGGAGTCCACTCGGAGATGAGTTCGCTGTTGGAGGGGCCAGCTGCACGCAGAAACCATTGGAGAAGTGGTTTCAGTTCATTTTCGTGGCGTAACGGTTCGAGCAGTTCGAGTGCGCGTGCCGCGTAGCCATGCCGATCGGACAGGGCTCCTTCCATCTCCCGCGTTTCGAGGGACTCGGCCAACAGCAAGCACGCGGCTCGGAGTCGTGCTGCTGTTGATAGCTTCCGTCTCGAAGAGCCGCCTCGTTGCTCGTCCTTTGCGGAGTGAGGATGGTCGACTTCGCCGGCGACCTCGCGGCACTGGTCTGCGAGGCGAAGAAGGAGTTCGAGCTTTGTTTGTCGTTGCCCGTCCTTTTCCGTCCTCAGGGCCGCGGCGCAGGCCATGATGTCGCTGTGACCCCGCGCCGAAAGGAGCTGCAGCTGTGCCCTTCGTTCTTCGAGTGACCGGTCGGGGAGAAGGCATGGGGCGAGTCTCAGAGCCCTGTCCAACTTCGGATCCTGGGGCGCTTCGCTGGGAAGTTGGCTACGAGTCGGACGTAGGGCAAAGCGGAGAAGATCGGCAAGCAGCCCTTGAGCTTCCATTTGCTCCACAGCCTGGTCGATCCACTCGGAATGCTCCGCAAGCAGGCTTACACGTATACCGAACAGGAGGAGAGCTGTGACTTCTTCCCCGTGAGCAACGGCGAGCCGTCCCCGAAGTCCTTCGAGCTCGAGCTTGCGGTCCCCCTGGGCCCGAGCAATGCCTTGCCGCATCGCGCCGCCGTGTCCGCTGGAAAGACCGTTTTGCTCCGCCTCCCGAAGGGCGTTCAAGGCCTCCTTGGTGTGTCCTTGCACCAGCGACAGGAGGCTCCGAGTCACATGGAGCTCTCCTTTGTCTTCGGAAAAAGATGCACCCCCTTCGGGCGCCCGGTCCGTTTCCGAGTCGGTGAGGAGAGAGAGGAATTCTATGATCTTTTCGAGCTTGCCCTCTTGGACAATCTCCCACAATTGGAGCGCGAGTCCGCCGGTGGCCAGGGGCAAGGTGCGCTTCAGCTGTGCGAGAAGCTGCTTGCTGCGCTCGGGTTGTTTGGCACGGCGGGCCAAGACAGCGGCCATCAGACAGACGGGAGCCCACTGCTCTTGGTTTTGGTTGGCCACGAATTCTAGGGCTTGCTCCACGGCAGCAAGAGCCGCACTTGGATCTCCCCTTTGCTCGAGGAAACGGAAGAGAAAAGCGAGTTCGAGCAGGCTAGCCTCGTTGCTGTAGCCAACGATTTCGAGCTGCTGTCGCGCCCGGTCCTCCTCGCCAGCTTCCAACCACGCGAGGGCTGCTCGCAACCGGGCCGCTTCCGCTTGTCCAGGGGCTTGGAGAGCTGATGGAACGGAAGTTCGGCGCTCCTGTTCTTCGCGTGCTCGTTCGATCCGTTCTGCGGCATCTACCGCAGCAGAAGCTGCTCGCTTCAAGTCGCCCAACCGAAAAGCGAGTAATTCGAATTCTCGCGCCGAGTCCCAGCGGAACCAAGCGGTGAGTGCTTGTTCTCGGGTTGCTAAGGCCTCGGTCCCCTCACCCGCTTCTAATTGAAGGCGGGCAAGGCGTTCGAGAAGGTGAGAGGTGAGTTCGTCGCTGCTTGCATGAGCAGCGCGTCCGGTGACCGCCCGAGCTTGGAGGTTGGCGTCTCCGATGAGGGACGCGATGGAGTCGAGCGTGAGCCAGGCGATAGCACTGCCAGGGAGTTCCTCGAGACACTGTTCGACCAAGCGAAGGGCGCGAGCCAGCTCCCCACTCGAAGAGGCCGCTTCCTCGCTTGGCCCTTCGCTGCGAGCCTGTTTCGAGAGCAGCAGCGCATGTTGCAAGAGAGCCCGTTCTTTCTCTTTGCTGCTGTGGGCAACCCGTTCGAGTCGTTCGAGCAGCCGAGACAGGTTGCCCTTCGAGAAACTCCGGGAAGAGATGGCGATGAGCGCTTCCAAAGGCTCCACAAAACCCGTTGCGAGATTGGTCGCCGAGAGCTCGTCACGTGCTGCGCCTGGTGTGTCTCCGCTGTGGTCCAGGAGCCGGGCGATGTGGTGGGTCAGCGCCGCTTTCTTGGAGCGGTCTTCGATTGCCGAAAGCTCCGCTCGAAAGGTGGCGATTGCTTCTTCAAGATCCTCCCTCTCTGGGCGGGCTTCGGCAGCTGGGAACTTGGGTAGGACAAGAGGTTCTGCCATGCCTGCTTGATGAAGGTTTTACGTAACCAGCGCGCCACGCACCAGACGTTCAGTGAGAATTCCACTGGAATGTTGGTGGGCGAGCTTTCACGTCCTCCTTGCCTATTTGACTCGTCGGGCGATCCAAAACCCCCGCGGAGTGTCGACCGGTTCAGGAACGATTGCTCCTGGTTCAAGCGTGAATACGGCGTATTCGACCGAGCGTTCGAGGACGCCGCGGTCGACCCAACCGATGTCCACGCTCGATCCGGTATCGCCGGCTTCCACCATCTCCTTGAAGGTCTCCTTCTCTTCGAGCGTTTTCTTGGCTAACTCCAACGCCTCTTCGCGGGTTCGGGAGACGCTGTCAGCTCCCTGAGCGCCACTGTAGCGAAAGAGCGCCACTCCTAGTTTGACCTTGGAAGGTGCATCGAGAGGAAGAGCCGGCACTGGTTTGCCATCCGGCATCAGTTCGAAGGTCCCGCGGCGGCGTGCCGTGACCGGGTTGGGGGGAGGGGACGCCAGAGGCTCTTCGGCCACTTTTTCTTCTTCTGGAGTCGACTCTTCTTGAGAGGACTCGTCGTCCTGTTCCTCCTCCTGTTCCTCCTCCTGTGGCGATTCCTCGGCAGGCTCGGCCCGGGCGATCGAATGGACCGATCCTGCTTCGAGAGTGACGAGTCCCGCCGCCCCCACGGCGAGCAGGAAGAGTGTAACGGCCGCTATCCAGCGCTTCATAGGGGGAGCCGCCTACCATAGTGCCATCCGGCAAAGAAGTGCGGCTTTTGGGATCTCGACGGAGGATTCCGTTGGTCAGCTGGGGGGTGATGAGATACGAGCGAGTCGCTCCTGCTCCTACCTTTTTTTGTTCTGTTCTTCCGTAGTGTCACAAGTGCGCTTGTTCCTGGTAAACCGAAGCTCAACACCATGTTTGAAGTTGAGTGCCCCAGCTGTCGCGCGGGATACAAGGTTGATGAGCGGCGCATTCCACCCACGGGCCTAAAAATGCGCTGTCCCCAATGCGGGGAGTCCTTCCAGGTTTCGGCCGGTGGTCCTAGCGAGCCGCCGGTTTTGGGCGCAGCCCTCGGTCTCTCCGGGGGCCAGGACAAGGAGGCCCAGGGGAGGCCTTCCAAAAAGACCATGTTGGGCCTTGCTCCGGCGCAGGATTCCGAGCAACCGGCAGCTCGGGCTCCCTCAGGAGGACGGCAGGAGAGCGATGGCTTCGAGCTTGCCTCGCTCGACGATTCACCGCCCGGCGACGAGGACTCCGATCTCGAGGCCGAACTGCCCGTTCCCTCCGCGCGGGGTGCATGGCAGCCGCCGGGCGCCTTCGAGTCCGCAAAGAAGGGTGGGGAGGCTTCCCAGTCGTCAAAGGTCGCGGGGGAGATCGATCTGTTTCTCGATGAAGGGGAAAAAGAGGAAGATCCGGGACTTCCTTCGCCTGCGACCGAGGCGGATCTTCCAGCGCCTGCCGGAGCAGGTGTGGAATTCGATCTGCCGTCACCAGCGGCCGAGTTTCCCGATCTGCCCTCGCCTAGAGAGAGACGGCCTGGTTCGTCAAAGGAAAAGTTGGCGCCAGGAATGAGCGCGGATCTGCCAGAGGTATCCGAAGCTGAGCTGCCTTCCGCCTCTGCCGACCTTCCCGCGCAGAGTGAGGCGGGACTGCCCGCGCCGGGAGAGGCTGGACTGCCGTCCCCGGGAGGCGAGTTACCTACCTTGACCGGAGAGCTTCCGACCCTCGGGCTCGACTCGGCCCAATCCGGTTTGCCCTCGCTGAGCCCCGACACTCCCTCCTTCGAGCAGGAATTCGACCCGGGATCCCCTGTGGAGTCCGGCGATGATGGTGCTTTTATCTTGAGTCAGGCACCTCAGGCGAGGACCGAGCATCGGTCGGAGCCGGCCGAGGAAGTGGAGAGTCTCGACCCGATCGAAGACAGCTCGGCAGCGGCGGGGGTAGAGCCCGCGAGCTCCGAGCCAGCCGCCTATGGTGAAGTGGACCTTGGGGGCGGAGCGGAGGATGACGTGGGCGCTGAATTCGACGCGTTCCCCACGGAGAGCGCTTCGGAGCAAGAGACATCGAGTTATGGTGACGTTTCCCTCGATGACGGCGGAGTGGGGCTTTCTGGTTCCGACGTGAGCCTGGACGATGATCTGCAGCGGGGGCCAGCTCCCGCGGGACCTTCTGCCGCTGCCTCGGCGCAAGTCGAGTTGCCGCGGGCCGATCGTGGGGCACCCCCCGTTAAGACTCCCCGCTCCGGGCTTTCCAAGGGGGTGAAGGTCACCATCTTTGCTGCGCTCATTTTGACTGTCGTCGGGGGGGCTCTCGGGGCGGTTTTTCCGGAAGTGGGGCCTTATGGCGCCTACTTCATCATGGATACGATCAATGCCGACGCCCACCGAGCTGCGTTGCAACGAGATATCGAGCGAGCGCAAACCGAGCTGGATCGCGATACTTCGGCGTCGGTCGCGCGGGCTTTCCAAATCGTCGACCGCGGCCGTCAGCAGGCTCCACGGTTCGAGCCGCGGGCTGCCTATGCTGCCTACCTTGGATTCCTTGGAAGGGTCCGGTTTGGGACGGAATCGAGCAAGGGGGCGGCAGCTCAAGGACTCATTCAATCCCTCCAGGACGAAGAAGCCTCAGAGGTGGAATTCCTCCGCTTGGCACGCTTGGCTGCTGCCGTGGCCGCTGGCTCCCCGGACGAGGCGGCCGACCGCGCTCTGATCGATCTCGGTGTCGATTATGCTGCGTTGGTCGGCGAGGCCGCGCTGATGACTGCTGAGGGAGAACTGGCAATGACGGCGTTCCAGGCGGTTCTGGCTGAAGGACCGAGTGCTCGCGGGCATTTCGGCGTGGCTCGCGCGCAGCAGCTTCTCGAGCAGGACGAATTTCTCTCTTCTGCTCAGCGCGTCTTGGAACTGAATCCGAAACATCCTGGTGCGAAACTCCTTTTGGCCGAGCATGCTCTCAAGGCCGACAGCCAAGAGGAGCGCGTTATCGAGCTGCTTCTGCCCCTTTCGAAGGGAAGCGACGGGGCGAGCGTTGCGGAGCAAGCCAAGGCTCTGGTGCTTTTGGGTGATTTGCACCTGACTCGGGGGCGCTTCAAAAAAGCTGAAGCAGCCTTCTCTCAGGCGCTTTCCTTGGAGGCGGGAAATCCAAAAGCGCAGCGAGGGTTAGCCGATGCGCTGTTCGAATCCGGGCGCTTCAGCGAAGCGCAGACACGCTACGAAGCTGCTCTAGAGGCGAATCCGGATTCATTGTCGGCTGGTTTGGGGCTCGTGCGCAGTCGCATCCGACTTGAAGAGCTCGAGAGCGCCATCACGCTGCTCGACCAGTTGAGGCAGAAGCATCCGCAAGCCACCGCGATTGAGTACTGGACGGGTCGTGTTCAGGAGCAACTCGGTCATCGATCGGAGGCCCGCCAGGCTTACGAAAAGGCCATTTCACTCGATGAATCAGGCCCCGCGCTCGTCAAATCATACATTTCACTGACCCGGATCTTGGGCAAGGATGGCAAGACGGAGGCAGCTGAAAACATCCTTTCGAAAGCAAAGGCGCGGTTTCCAGAGGATCCTTTGGTCTATCAGGCATTGGCGGAGCTTTCGTCAAGCCGAGGCAGCTTCGAAAAGGCCGTTGAACAATACGAGCAGGCTCTCGAACTCGATCCAGGAAACTTGGCGCTTCACTTTGCCAAGGCCGTCGCCCTGCGGAAGGCTCGGCGCTTCGAAGAGGCAGAACGGCAGCTCGATCATGTCGAGAAGATGGCTCAAGACTATCCGGGGCTTGCTCTCGAACGTGGCAATCTGCTCGAAGCTTCTGGACGTAGCGAGGCAGCATTGGCTGCCTATGAGAAGGCATTGGCCGAAGCGCCTGATTCGCTGGATATGATGCTGCGCGTCGGCTGTGCGCGCGCTTCTGCCGGTCAGGGAGAGCCGGCGGTCGAGTTGCTCAATCAGGTTTACGAGGAGCGGCCCAACTCAGCGGAAGTGAACTTTTGTCTGGGGCTTGGCTACCTGCATGGTGACTCGAGTCTCGAGCAGGCCAAGCGACATCTGAAGCGGGCTGTGGGGTTCGATGCGAGCCGAGCTAGCTATCATCTCTATGTGGGGTGGGTTGCCATTGAGTTGGGAGACTATCCTCTTGCGTCCGTCTCACTCGAAAAAGCGTTGGAGCTCGATCAAACTCTCGCGGACGCCTATTGGAAACGTGGTGAGTTGCGGGTCAAACAAGGCGCGGTGGATGACGCGGTGAGTGACCTCACAAAAGCGTTGGAACTGTCACCTTCGCGTGTCGAGGCTCACGCTCAGCTCGCGCTGGCGTATCTCCAGAACGGCAAGGAGCCATTGGCCCTCGAGCAGTTCCGTCAGGCGACGCAGCAAAACGAGGTCGACCCCTATTTTCACTATCGGTACGGAGAGCTCTTGCTCAACAATCGGCGTCCTGAGGAGGCGCGGCGGCAGCTTGAGCTCGCGCTGGCCGGGGTCGAGGAGTCGGACCAGAAACCGCCTTGGATCTACGAGGCTCACCGCTTGCTCGCCATGGCTCTCGGAAGACAGAAAGCGGCGCTTCCCCATTGGAAGATGTTTGCAGACAACGCTCCACAGAATTCGCCCTATCTCGCCGAGGCCCTCCGCGAAATGGAGGCCATTCTCGACAAGAGCGGACACTGATCTCGCCAAGAGCGGATGCCGAGCTCTCGTATGCGGTGTGAGCCGACCCGAGGGCGAGTCGTGCCGAGGAGAAGAGGGGGAGCATCTGGGTCCGCCCGCTGGCGGACCCAGATGAACTCGTTACCGATTTTCGTTGGGGGAAAAGTCGTAGGTAAACGATGCCTTGCCCGTGCGTTGATCGGGTGGATCGAGCGTGAGCCCGGAGGTGGCGTTGACGACGCACTGAGCCAAGGCGTCCGGCGCCGTTGTGGCTTGCTGATTGACCGCAAGATCCTTGATATTGCCGGTCTTCGCTTCGACGGTGAAATCCACGGCGACAACGCCTGCTGCATCAGGATTCTCCTTGAGAACCTCATCATAGCAGCTCTTGAGTTCCCCCTTCTTCGTCTTGAGAAGTTGCTTGGTCTCCTGGGCGTAGTCCTCGGCGCTGCGAGCGTGGAACTGGCATCCCAAGGTGGTGCTGGCCGCGAGCAGTGCGACCACAAAAAGCTGGATCTGCTTCATCTGTGTGACCTTCTTTCTGGGCTTTGCTTCATCACTGCTTTGGTTTGGCGAGAGTTGGCTTGGACTTGCCAGGCTTCTCCCCTGGCTTGGCCAGACTTGGTTTGTCGTCGATGGTCTTCTTCTCCTTCTTGAGAACCTTTTCCTCTCCGGTCTCAGGATCGATTTCGACTTTCTTTTGCGTCACGTCTTGCTTGACGATGTTGAATTCAACGCGACGGTTTTTTGCCTTACCTTGGTCGGTGTCGTTGGTTGCGATGGGCTTTTCTTCGCCAAAGCCCTTTGCTTTGAGGCGACCGGCATCGACGCCGTGTTCAACAAGGTAGTCCATGACTGAGTTGGCCCGGGCGTCGCTCAGTCTCTTGTTGTATTGATTGGTTCCGTCGGAATCGGTGTGCCCCTCGATGCGGATTTTCTTGATGTGCGGGTTGTCCTGAATGACCTGGACGATCTCGTTGAGGAGGTCGTACGACTCCTCCTTGATGTCCGATTTGTTGTATTCGAACTGAATCTTTTCGTGGATTTCGATCTTGTTGTCTCTCACCTCGACGCGCTTGGGTTCAGGCGGTTCAGGCTTGGGAGGAGGTGGTGGTGGATCGCCTGCTACTTTGAGCTGACCGGTGAAGGGCATCTCTCCTCCACAGCCGGCCATGAGTAGCGCGCTAGTGCACACCAGGGACTGGGCAACCACGCGGCCCAGTGCACGAGTCTTCCGCTCCATCATTGGAAAGTCTCTCCTTGATCGATTCCTTGTGATGTTTTTTTTCATCAGGCCGAAGCCATGGGGACAAGCGGGGCGCGCTACCGCTGTCCGGCTCGCATCTCCCCAGACCCCGGTTTCTTCCACCTTCGGACGGTGTTCGTCAACTGATTGGTGCCGTCGGCTGCCGGGTTCTGGGCGAGTGTGGTCAATTTGTCATCTATCGGCGAAGGTCTTCAGATTCTTCGAGCGACGGGGGTGACGAAGTTTCCGCAGCGCCTTGGCTTCGATCTGACGAATTCGTTCCCTGGTCACCTCGAAATCCTGCCCGACCTCCTCGAGGGTATGGTCGCTTTTTTCCCCGATTCCGAAGCGCATGCGGAGGACCTTTTCTTCCCGGGGAGTCAGAGTCTTGAGGACCTTTCTGGTCTGATCGGAAAGATTCATGTTGATCACCGCTTCCGCCGGATTGATTGCGTTTTTGTCCTCAATGAAATCTCCGAGGTGGCTGTCTTCTTCCTCGCCGATGGGGGTTTCTAGGCTGATGGGTTCTTTCGCAATCTTGAGAACCTTGCGCACCTTATCGAGCGGGAGCTCCATTTTTTGCGCGACCTCTTCGGGCGTTGGCTCTCGACCTAGCTCCTGCACCAGGTAGCGGGACGTCCGAATGAGCTTATTGATCGTCTCGATCATGTGCACGGGAATGCGGATGGTTCGTGCCTGATCGGCGATGGCTCGGGTGATGGCTTGGCGAATCCACCAGGTTGCATAGGTGCTGAACTTGTATCCTCGCCGGTACTCGAACTTATCAACCGCCTTCATGAGGCCAATATTTCCCTCTTGAATCAGATCGAGGAACTGCAGTCCGCGGTTGGTGTACTTTTTGGCGATCGAGACGACCAGGCGCAGGTTTGCTTCGACCAGTTCGGCCTTGGCTCGTTCCGTACGACGTTCGGCGCTCCGGAGTTCTTTGAGGGTTTGAAGCATCTCGTCGATGGAGACGCTCAGCTCTTGCTCCGCCGTCTCGATGATGAGCGAGCTTTCAAGGAGTTCCTTTTCGATGCGGGCCAGCTGTGGTCGGGCAACCCGAAGATCGCCGGCCAGGTAGCGGGCGGCTTGTGCCGTTTCTTTGGCATCTTGCAAGCGTTGGGCGAGGGTCGCACGGTCGCAGTCGGCCATCTGCTCGAGCTCGAGGATGCGCCGATCGGCCTCTGCGACCTGCTCGATCTTGGCTTTGAGTTGGACCACGATCCGCTCCACGGTGCGCTTGTTGAGGCGCATTTCTTTGAGAAGCTTGATAATCCGGGCACGACTATCGGCGGATTCGTCTGTTCCGCGGCTGTCGAGGGCGTCCGTGATCTTCTTGTCGAGTCGCCGAATTTTGTCGATGAGTCGCATCAGGCGACGATCGGCTTCTTGCTCATCAAAGTCCTGATCGTCGTCTTCGCCTTCTCGCACCAGGTCTTTGACCCTGATCCTTTGTTCCTTCAGCTCGTCGCCGAGTGCCAGGATTTCCTGGACGGTGATGGGGCATTGAAGCGCTGCCTCTAAAATGGCGTCTTCGCCTGCCTCGATGCGTTTGGCGATCTCGACCTCGCCTTCCCGCGTGAGTAGCGGCACGGTACCCATTTTGCGCAAATACATCCGCACGGGATCGCTGCTGCGGGTGAGGTCCTCTTGTTCCTTTTTGTGGGCCTTGGGTTTGCTCTTCGCCGTCTTTTGTTTGGCGGGTGCCTCGTCGAGAAGTTCTACCTTTGCCTTTTCTAGGGCTGCCATGAGTCCAGCCATGGCGCGTCGGTCGCCGGCGAACTCACCCATGGTTTCTTGGATGTCGTCGAATGTTACAAAGCCCTGAGCACGTCCCCGTGTGACGAGATCGAGTTGGGCTGCCTCCGCCGTCAGAGGAGTGTCAGAGGAAGATGGCTCGAGATCCTCGTCGGAGAATGCATCGAGCTCGGCAGCGAGCTTGTCGAGTGCTGCGTCTTCGTCCTCCTCTTCGACGGATTCTGGGTCTTGTCCTTCCGCTGCGTCGGGAGACGCGCTCTCTTCGACTGTCGGAGCCTGCTTGCGAGTGCGCCGTTGGGGCGCCTCTTCTGCAGACGACGGGTCAATCGAGTCCTTCGACTTGTCATCTTCACCGGACTTTGGGGTGAAAGAAGACGCTTTCTTTCGCCCGCGAGGTCCGGACGTTCGGCTTTCGGCGTTCGCAGTTTTCTTGGCCTGCCCTGGTGCCTTCTTTGCTCGTCCCTTGCTCGTCTGAGTCACCCGGGACCCCGTTTTCTTCACTTTCGATTCTGCCACTGGGTTCCTCACTCCATGCCGCGGCGCTTGCGTGCGCGCAGCTCCTGCTGGCGAAGCAGATCGAGCTCCTGATCGAAGTCGCCTGTCATCCGTGCCTTCTCGAGCTCATTGACGGCTGAATTCGAGAGACGTGCGAACTCCATGTGCTGCAGCTTCTTGAGATTTCCCGAAAGTTCCACCTGTGCCGTCTTGATTGTGCTGTGAAGGGGTGCGGCCATGCGCGCCTCCGCGAATGGTCGTACGGCCTCGGGGATCTTCGCAAGGGCTTCGTTGAGCTCGAAGTGGCTGGCGTGTCGGTCGTCGCGGCTAGGCCTTCGCCTCGCCTGTCTCAGGCATGCAACGACTGCGGCCAAATCCCCCTGCATCAGTGCTCCGTAGGCCAACAGTTCCTCGCTGTCGAGTAGATCGGGAAAATCGAGCAGGGCGCCAATAATTGCCGTCGTCACTTCGAACTCTCCCGTCGTGCTGGCTCGTTCCGCAGTTCTCCGGGACTCGCGGGGCTCTTGGCTCGTTTTCAAAGAGCGTTCGACGCTGCGCTTCAGAGCACGAAATGTACGAGCGTCGGCTACACCGAGGCGACTGGCGAGGGTATCGGCGTATTGCTCAGCCATAGCGACCACGGTGGGATCGTCCTCACTCGATAGAAGCTCCAGCACCTGTTTGACCTTCCGTCCCCGTGACTGAGCGTCATCTGTTTGAAAGCGCTCGTCGAGGAGTTCCGCGATCAAATAGTCGAGCATGCCCCGTGCCGATGCGGCGAGACGTAGGAACGTCTCTGATCCCTTGGCTCGCACGAACTCGTCCGGATCGGTTCCCTCTGGGAGGCGGACCACTTTTGCGGAGAGATCGGCCTGCCGGGCCGGATCGCGGGACTTCCAGGTGGCTTCCTGCCCTGCGCGATCGCCATCGAAGCAGAATACGATTTCGCTCGTGAAGCGGCGGATGTTCTTTCCCTGCTCCACGGTAAATGCGGTGCCAAGGGGGGCGACCGCTTGGCTGATGCCGTGAGCGTGAAGGCTCACCACGTCGAAGTTTCCCTCGACGACGACGGCAGGATGTCCACCTCGGAGGCTCGTCTTCGCCTGGTAGAGCCCAAAGACGGCTTGACGCTTTCTGTAAATAGGCGACTCGGGTGAATTGATGTACTTCGCAGGTGAGGCCTCGTCGCTAGGCTCCGGAGAGGGCAACTGCCGTCCACTGAAGGCGATGACGCGTCCCTGCAGGTCGAGGACGGCAAACATCAACCGGTGCCGAAAACGATCGTAGTGTCCGGACCCTTGTTTGCGTGAGGCGATGAGCCCGACGGTCTCTGCCGCACGCAGGTCGAGACCGGCTTTCTTCAGATGCTGAGTGAGCCCATCCCAACCGTGGGGTGCGTAGCCGACTCGGAATGCGCGGAGTGCTTCCTTCGCGTTTCCGGTAGGATCGAGCTGACGTGACGCTAGCTCTTCATGAGCGTAGTGAGAGTGCGGGTGCTGTTCGAACATGCGCTCGAAAAAATCTGCGGCCGCGGCGTTGACTTGGTAGAGTTGTTGTTCGAAGCGGCGGGCCGCTTGTTGTTGCTTGCGCTCGGCATCCGACAGGTCGTCATGAACCTCGATCCCTGCTCGTTCACCCAAGTACTTGACGGCTTCGATGAAGCTGAGGCCGTCGGTTTCCTGAACGAAGCGGAACACATCGCCGGAAGCTTGGCATCCAAAGCAGTGATAGCGTCCACGTTCTTCGCTGACGTGGAAGCTGGGGGTCTTTTCCTTGTGAAAGGGGCAAAGCCCGACGCAGCTGCGGCCGCGCCGTTCGAGCTTGACTGACTCGCCGACGAGCTCTTCGATGCTAGTGCGCTCCCGGATGCGCTCGATGGTTTCCTGCCCAATCACTGAGATTCAGTTCCTTGGCTTTCATGCCTCATTGAAGCGAGGAACGGAAACGAGATCGACGACATGAACGGAAATCAGCCCTGTGCTGGGCTTTCTTGAGTCCTTTTTTCGTTTTCTCGGCGGGCTTTGGTCGTCCCAAGGGCGAGCTGTTCTGCGAGACAATTCGGTATTGTTGAAATCGTGCGAGTTGTTTCCGTTGGCAGCAGTCGGGGCGCGTGGTAGAGGCGGCGCGCGTCCCCAAAAAGAGGAATCCAAGAGTAAGAGACGATGGTGCAAGCGCAAAATACGGGAAAGATCACTCAGGTCATTGGTCCGGTTGTCGACGTGGAGTTTCCAAGCGGACAGCTTCCGAAGATCCTGAACGCCCTTTCGTGCAAAAATTCCAATATCTCCGATGAGGAGGACAACCTCGTGCTCGAGGTGGCTTCCCACTTGGGGCAATCGACTGTCCGTGCGATCGCCATGGACGGCACCGAGGGGCTCGTCCGCGGCGTCCCCGTCAAGGATACGGGCCAGCCAATTGCCATGCCGGTCGGGCCGGAGGTTTTGGGTCGCGTTCTCAACGTCGTCGGAAAGCCTGTCGATGAAGCGGGGCCTGTCGAAGCGAAGCAGCATTGGCCTATCCATCGTCCCGCCCCGGCGTTCGTCGATCAGAGCACCAAGGTCGAGGTGTTCGAGACGGGCATCAAGGTCATCGACCTGCTGGCGCCGTATCGTAAGGGCGGAAAAATCGGTCTATTTGGTGGTGCTGGCGTGGGCAAG
>CAYTRQ010000008.1:0-32535 GCA_964440025.1 uncultured Polyangiaceae bacterium
CCCACTTCTGGGAGTGCTTCGAAACCGCTCGAAACGTGAGTTGCCGAGGCACTAGTGACACAGCCGAGTGAATTCGTTGGCGAGGGCCTCGAGTCCCTTCAGTGACCGCTGCGCGTTGGCGCGCTGGGCGTGATACTGAGACGCTCGCTTCTGGGAGAGTGCCTGGGCACAGGCATCGAGCTGTCTGGAGAGCGTTTCCAGTCTTTTGCGTAGATCTGTCCTCCATCGCTCGAGCTCCGACAGCTCTGAGGTGCCGGCGCCCAATCGTCTGGTCGCGCGCTCGACATCTCGGGAGAGCTGTTGGAACTGCTCGGCGGAGGAGGCGGTCATCGAGAGCGACTCGAGGGGTGAAAGCGCGGCGTCGATCTGTTGACAGGCCCGCGCTCGCTTCACGGGCTCGCAAGCCACGATCGAGGTGCCGAGTGCGGCGTAAAGGAGAAGCCGGCGGCCTCGAGGATTGCCCATGGGCTTTTTGTGCCTGAACAGACCGCTTGAGGGAAGCACGCGGGTGCGATGGCCAAAACTTGGCCCGGTGCTCTTGCTTTGGGCATGCCGTTGAGGATGCGATCTTCTGCGGAGCCTACGGTGACGGAGCTTCTCGCCCGAGCGGAAGAACTGGCGCGGCGCCGGGCTGAACCTCTCGCGGGGGTTCATCTTCTGGCTTCGCTGGGGGCCGCAGCCGGGCCGGCGCGGGATCTTCTGGAGGAGAAGGGGGCAGGGTTTCGTCGAGTGCTCGACCAATGGGAAGAGCTGCTCGACCGGGGGCCGCAGGAAAATCTTCAGATGATCTTGAGGGCGACTCAGCAGACCGCTCGGCGCTATGGCCAGCGTACGGCGACGGCGTCCCATCTGCTGCTGGCTCTTCTCGGGGACGCAGGTGGGTCCGTGCGCCGGGTGTTCGACGCGATGGGGGTAGATGCAGCGGTGCTCCGGAGTTCTGCCATGCAGATTGCTCAGGGGCTGCCCACGCGGCGCCGGCCGGTTTCGTCGGCCGCGGAGGGAAGCTATGGAAATCTCGGGCGTCGCCCCCCGCGGGGTGTGGCCGTTCCGGTGATGCCCACGGAGCCCGTGCGCGGTCGTGCGACCGGGCGTCCTCGCCCGGCGGGACGAGGGAAGGGAGAAGCGGTTCCGCTCGTGTCGACCACGCCGGTCTCCCATCGAGCCGCCGACGTGCGCGTCCCTCCACAAAATGCCTTGGGCGCCTCCGCTTCTCTGGAGGCCCCACGTGAGGAGGCGGAGAGCGCCGCTGTGCAAGGCGGGGGTTGCAGCGCCGAGATCCGAGCTGCAGCAGGGAAAGGACCTCCCGACGGGCCCTTTTCCTTGGATAGCAAGAAGTTTCCGATTTTGGCGCAAGTTGGAAGAAATCTCACCCTTTTGGCGGCCCAAGGGAAACTCGATCAAGTCGTGGGTCGTGAGGAAGAGATCGAGCACGCGCTCGATGTCCTGGCCAAGCGTCACGGCAACAATCCCTGTTTGATTGGGCCTGCAGGGGTGGGAAAAACGAGTGTGGCGAGAGGGATTGCCGCACGCCTCGCGGAACTCGAGCGATCCGAGGCACAAGAGGGGGAGCAGATTGTTGTCGAGATCCCGATTTCGGAGCTGCTTGCCGGAACAGGCGTGCGCGGCGCACTCGCAGGACGGCTGGCAGCCCTCAAAAAAGAGGTCGAAGCCGCTGCGGGTCGGGTTGTCCTTTTCTTTGATGAGATTCACCAGCTTTTCTCCGGAGACGCAGCTGAAGAGATCGCCGGCGATCTGAAACTCTCGCTGGCCCGCGGGCAATTGCCCTGTATCGGGGCGACGTCTCCGGAAGAGTTTCGGCGTGTCATCGAAGCCGATCCGGCCCTCTCTCGTCGGTTTTCTGCGGTGGAGGTGGAAGAGCCCTCGAGGGAAGACGCCTTTCTCGTTTTGTCCGGCGTTGCTGAACGCCTCGCGGGTCATCATCGGGTGCGCTACGACGAGGAAGCTCTGGCGCTCGCCATTTCGTGGTCGGTTCGGTATCTGCCCGGACGGGCCTTGCCGGACAAGGCGGTGGCCGTCATCGATCTTGCGGGTGCTCGGGCTCGCCGGCGCGGCGTCGATCGGGTCGATCCCGAGGCCGTTGCCGATGTCGTAGCGAATCAGGCGACGATGCCTGTCGAACGGCTCCTCCAATCCGATGCAGATCGTATGCTCGGCCTGGAGGAGATGCTGCGAGAGCGGGTCATCGGCCATGAACAGCACCTTGCCAAGATTGCTCGTATTCTCCGACGCAATGCTGCGGGGCTCGGAAGCCGACGCCCGATCGGTACGTTTCTGTTGCTCGGTCCGACGGGCGTGGGAAAGACGGAGACCGCCAAAGCGATCGCTGAGGTCCTGTTCCACAGCGAAGCTGCAATGACGCGCATTGATATGGCAGAAATGAGTGAGGCTCACGCTGTGGCACGCCTCATTGGGGCGCCGCCAGGGTACATTGGCCATGACGCTGGCGGGCAATTGACGGAAGCGGTTCGTCGACGCCCCTACCAGGTCGTGTTGCTCGATGAGATCGAGAAAGCTCACCCCGAAGTTCTCACGACTTTTTTGGCGGTGTTTGATGAGGGGCGCATGACGGACAGCCGAGGGCGGCTCGTCGACTTTACCAATACCGTCATTCTTCTGACATCTAACTTGGGATCGTCCGCGTTTTTGGAGTCCCGGAAGAAGCGGGTTGGTTTTCGAGCCAATCAGGATGGCCAGAGGCATGATGCCGTCGAACCCATGAAGAACGCCGCTCGTGACGCCCTCCCTCCGGAACTCTACAATCGCATCGATGAGATCCTGACTTTTGCTCCGCTATCACGCAGCGCCGTGCTCAAGATCGGACGAAAGCTCGTCAAAGGCCTTTCTGACGAATTGGAAATCAGCCGTGGCGCGCTTCTCGAAGTAGACGATGCAGCGATCGAAGTCCTTCTCGATCAGGGGGGCTATGATCCGGAGTTCGGAGCACGTCCCCTGCGGCGCACCTTGGCGCGTCTTGTTGAGGCGCCCCTTGCCGAAGCGTTGCTCTCGGGGCAGTTGGCGCCAGGTGACACATGGCAGGTCACCGGTTCTGGCGGCGAACTCCACTCCACGGTGCTTCGAAAGAACCGGCTGCCCGATGACGAAAACTCGAGCCTCGACGCGGGCGGTCCGTGTCATTGCCCCGCGGGCGGTTCTTCGAGCGCTTTTCGATAGCGATATCTGCGAACGTCGTCGCGCAGAATCAGATGGGCTTCGTCCACGACCTGCAAGATGAGCTCGATGTCAGCACGTAAGTGCGCGGTCTTGGGGCTCAGTCGTTCGGGAGAGAGTTCTCTGTGGAGGTTGGCTCGAGCACGATCCACCTCTTGACCGGTTGCCCAGCGGGGGACCCCCAGCAAGGTGAAGTAGTCTCCTTCGTCCACGAGAGCTCTGCGGGCGGCCACGCGGGAAGCAAACGCTTCGTCATCGATTTCTGAAGATCGGGTAGCGAATTCCTCTGGAGGCGTTCCGCTTGGCGTTCCTCCGCCGGCTGACAGGACGCCTAACTCGGTGAGTCCGAGAAGGACCGGCAAAAGCTCCGGTTCGCGTTCTAGGATCAGATTGAGGTCTCCGTTCGCCGCGGCGAGTGCTCGTCGCTCTAAATGGGGACCTAAAGCCGACTCGCCGAGCAGCGCTTGATTGCTGCCCGAACCGAGTCGCAGGGAGCCGCTGCCCAAAGCTCGGAACGCTGCTTTGGAGTCCACGACGCGCGCCAAGACATCCATGTAGATTTCTGCCCCAGCGGCTCCGCCGAACACCGCGGGTTCTTCGCTGATCCTGGCGGGTGCCGTCTCCTCGGCGACCACTTTTGCGGACGAAAGAAACATCCTTCCCAGGATCCATTCCGCGTGGGCTCGAAGTACGGGCCAGAGGTCTTCTTGGCGCAGTACACCGCGAGCAATGAGCGCTGCGCCCGCGTGCCGTCCGAAATGGGGAAGTGGCCCCAGTGCTTGGGTGGTTTCTGCGGTGATGTCACCGCGCTCCCTCAAGAAGCAGGTGAGCGTTTCGTCTTCCCGGCTCGAGGTTGCTGTGAGGAGATCGCCCTCACGGAGCAGAACACGGCGGACTCCCCCGCCGTCTTCTTGGGCCAAGGATCCGCTCCACCGCTGTCGGATCGCCTGCCCGATCATTCCGATCGCATGCCTTTTGCGCGCACGCTTGCCTTCTTTTTGGGGGGCCGCTTCTGGCGGCATGGGAAAGCGTTCGGAAAAATTGTCGAGAGTAGGAGGAGCAGGGGTTTGGAGTGACGCCGAACGCTGCTGCGGGTCGGTTCCCAGGAGATCGCTGAGGTCATCGAGCGGGGGAGGAAATTCGCTTTCGTGCAATGGATCGGGAAAGGAGCTCCCGGCACTCTCGGAGCGTTCTGCTGAGGCGTAGGGGTAGTTGGTTGGGGGCTTGCCGCCAGGGTTCGTTTGATCTTCGGGAGGGAGTTCGGACTCGCTCCGGTGGGGAGGAGCAAGGGTCACAGCGTCGGAGCTCGGGGAAGGTCGATCGGTATTTCGGTCGGGAATGGGACCTCCCACCCGTTGGCTGGCGCCGATAGAGTCCAACTGCAGTCCGGGACTGGAGTCTTGAGCTGGTCGTTCGAGGCTTTCCGCTGCGTTTCCGGAATCTTGGAGGCTTTCTGCTGCGGAGCTGCCCGTTTCGGAAGAAGAGGTTCCGTTCCTGGAGCTGCCGTCCGATTCCGAGCGAGTCTCGACGGCCGAAGGTCCTTGAGACTCTTGGTTGTCCTTGATGGGGAGGCCTTTTTCCGGGAGAGATGTGTCTTCCGCGCCCCCTTTTCTGGCGTCTGTTCCGGTGCCGAGTTCTGCTGGAGTCCGTTCAGCTGTGGAGGGACTTTGTGAGGGCGGGCCGGTTTGTGTGAATGTTTCTGTTAGCGAGGGTGCATTGGCCGGTGAGGCGGAACTCACGGAAATCGAAGCGGCGGCCTGCTGGCTGTGGAATCGGGTGGAATCTTCGTGGCCCAGAGGCTCCTTGAGGGCTTGGAGAAGCTCCTCGGCAGGTGCCCCCTGTTCTTCCGACTCGATCCCAATCCGCGTGGGACGCGAGGATTGAACCGGATGAGCGGCGACCCGCTTCCTCCCTTCCTCGAGCAGCGCCCGTGTTTCCGAGCTCAACTTGTTTTCTTCGGAACTAGGAGGAACGCTGCTCGGAGGCCCGGAAGGACGGGTGTCGGCAATGTAGGGGACCGAATCCGAGGAGACGGCGGGAGGCACCGACGCTGAAGCTGGGAGGGACCATGTGGGCTCTGGTGCCTCGACATTGTTTTGAAGATGCTCGATATCGGAGCGATAGGGTTTGCGTGCCGAGGCGACGAGAACGGGCGCCCGCTGGCGCCGTGCTTTTTGGGCCTTTCGGTCGTTCTTTTCGGGAGGGGCTCCCACGATGTTTTGAATCAGATCGACCGTTTTGGTGAGGTTGAGAGGGCGATTGAGAGTAGCGGTTGCCAGCTCCTGAAATTCCTCCGCCTGGCGGAGGGCTCCATCATCATGGCCGACAAACAAAAGGAGCACGTCTTCGGAAGCGGCCTCCAACATTTCTTTGACGCGCGGGAGCGCCTCGTGGGCGTCGGCGTCGCAGACGACAAGGGAAGGCAACTCGTAGCGAACGCGGCTGGGCAGCATGCCGAGCGGTACGTCCACAGTGGAATACCCTCGATTGCGGAGGCTCGTGATCAGACGTTCGGCTTCCGCCGAGGCGTCGCACACGAAAATGGGGCCGACACCACGCTTTGTGGGGTGCTTCGCGCTTGACTGTTGGTTGTGCTCGGCTCCGCCCACCGCCTCGATCCTATCGGTTTCCGCCGAAATGGGACATGCTGGAAGTACGAATTGAGGATGAGACATTCTAGAACGCCGGCTCAACCCCCGAAGGGGGGCGAGATACGTTCCAGTGAGAACCCCGGCACATGGCTCGCCTTGCCCTTCCGCGGGTGAGCGTTGGCGAGGGCCTTCGAGGTTGTGTGCGGGGGTTCTAGGTCCTCCGCCTCTCAATGACCGAGCACGATTGTCGAGCAGTCCTTGCGGCCCCACTTTTGGGTGAGGGCCCGCAAGGACTCTCGAAAGCCTGAAATCTGCTCGAGGTCATTGGTTGTGGCTTGTTTTTGAGCGAGCGACTTTCGCGCTCGTTCATTTAGGTCCTTCGCCTGAGGCTGGTGCCCAGTACAATGAGCACTGTAATGAGCACGACGAGAATGAGCTCGCCGGATGTCATGTCGAACATGCTTTTGTCGCTATCATGGTTGCTTGCACGGAGACCAGAGAATGCCCCGTTGTTGTTGGCCTCGGCGCGAACGTCGGATCCCCGCGAGCCCAACTTCGCGGGGCCCTCCAGGCTTTGCGGAGTCTGTCGGAGGGGTCAATGCAGGTCGCCAGTCTCTATCGCAGCGCGCCGATTGGTCCCGAGCAGCCCGATTTCCTCAATTCGGCAGCGGCGCTCGAGTGGTCGGGATCGCTAGAATTGCTTTTGGTCCGCTTGCACGACATCGAGCGCGAGTTTGGACGACAACGGAATGAACGGTGGGGACCGCGGACCTTGGATCTCGATCTTCTCTGGGCCGGAGAGCGCTGTGTTGTGGAGCTTCATTTGACCGTTCCCCATCCAGAGCTTCTCCGGCGGGCGTTTGCGCTTTATCCTCTTGTAGAATTGGTACCTGACGCTCGAGATCCCAGCACGAACTTGCCCTATGGGGAGTTCGTGCCCGCCGTTCACTCACAGCGGATCGAACGCGTTGCGGGACCAGGATGGGCTGTGCCCCATTTCAATTGAAACGAGGGGCCGAGAAGAAAAAAAAGAGCAGTGGACTCGGGCTTCCCGATCCGACTTCAGTGGACAGTTCTCAAGGGAGGTGGTACCGACCCGCCGCTCCCTCTCCTCGGTGGCCCGCAAACCCTGCGTGCTTACCCGCTTGGACGAATCGGAGAAAGCGCACATGAGTCTCATGGACACGAGTCACTTTGCAGACGGTGTGACGGCCCCAGTC
The DNA here is from genome assembly GCA_964440025.1 of uncultured Polyangiaceae bacterium. Taxonomy (GTDB): domain Bacteria; phylum Myxococcota_A; class Polyangia; order Polyangiales; family Polyangiaceae; genus NIC37A-2. Next base: position 7,001 of record CAYTRQ010000008.1, read on the forward strand.
TGCCAGCCGTTCCCTTTTCAGCTCGCCGCGGTCACGGTCGATCTCGACAAGAGCGTCCTCATTCAGATGGCGATGTTTTCGGTACTGATTGTGGTGCTGAAACCGTTGCTGTTCGATCCGATGTTGCGTGTGTTCGCGCTGCGGGAGGAACGGACCGATGGCGCCAAGGCGGAGGCTCGCGCCATGCAGGAGCGAGCGGCGGACATCCTGGCCAACTACGAGGCGCAGCTTGCCGAGGTGCGTGCTCAGGCAGCGGCAGAGCGCGAAGTCCTGAGGAAAGAAACCGCTCAGCTTGAAGCTTCGATTTTAGCGGAAGCACGCTCGGCTGCGGACGTGATCGTCTCGGAAGGACGCGAGCGTATCGACAAAGAGGTCAGCGAGCTCAATGCGGAGCTCGAAAGCCGCGAAGCCGAGCTTTCCGCGCGCATTGGAAGTCGTGTTTTGGGGAGGGAGCTTTCCTCATGAGTTTCGTTTTGAAGACTGCCGTGAGGTTCAGTGCGTCGTTTCTGAACTCATTGCTTCCCGATCCATGGCGTGTCGGCGCTCGGTTTTCTGCCCAAGCGCTTTCCTTGCTCGCACCCCTCGTTTTGCTCGGGATGGTTTCCTTCAGCTCTCCCGCTCAAGCGCAGATGACGGAGCATCAGCCTGACGAGGCACGGTCTGACGGGGCACGGGGAAACTTGCACGAGGGTGCTGCAGCTCACCGCGATGCCGTCCGCGGAGCTCACGGCCATAGTTCTGGGGAAGTCGGAGCTCATGAAGCCGATCAGAACGGTGAACACGGAGGGGGCGCGCATGGGCACGTTCCCGAGTTCTCGGATATCAATTGGTTCTACGGTCTTCTTGCGGAGCGAGAGGGACCTCCGAGTCTTCTGTTTCGTCCACCCGGAATGCCCGTTCCACTGGGCGCCTTGATCTTCAACAGCCTGCTCCTTTTCTACCTTCTTTGGCGTTTTGGGGGTCCGGCACTCCGCCGGGGTTTGGTGTCACGCAAGGAGCGCATTGCTGGTGAGATCCAGGCTGCGGCCAAAATGAAGGAGGAGGCGGAGAAGCAGCTTCAGCACTATGAACAAAAGCTTCACCATATGTCGGTCGAGCTCGAGCGCATCATGAAAGAGATGCGAGAACAGGCCGAGGCCGAGCACGCGCGAATTCTCGCTGAGGCCAAGAGTCGCCGTGAGGCGATGGAGCAGGAGGCTCTTGATATCGTCGCTCATGAGCTCGTCCAGGCTCGGCAAGAGGCCGTGCGCGCCTTGGTGGCTCGTTCGGTGAAGGCAGCAGCGGTCAGAATTGAAAAAGATCTCCAAGACGAGGATCAGAATCGCTTGGCGGACATCCTCGTTCGGAACGTGGAAAAGCAGTTGGCCAATAGGGAGGTACGGTCGTGAGTGAGGGTGCAGTTGCCGATCGCTATGCGCGTGCGCTCCTCGATTTGGGCCGTGAAACCGGAGAATTGGAATCTCTGGCCGCGTCCATGAGGGAATTTTCGGAAGCGGCGGTGAGCCATCGAGAGCTTCGCGCGGTGTTGTTCGATCCCACCGTTGCGAAAGAGCAGAGGGCGAGCGTGATCCGCGCCGTAGGGAAAAGGCTTTCGATGCCGGAAATGGGCATACGTGGTCTTTTGCTCATGTCCCGGCGACGTCGACTGGGCGTCCTGTCGGCCGTGTCCCGTCGGCTCACCGAACTGGCCGATGAGGTGACGGGCGTACTGAGGGGCACTGTGACGACCGCCCAACCCATGCCAGAGAACTTCTATGAATCTCTCTCGGAGAGCATTTCTCGGGCAACTGGCCGGAAGATCATTCTCTCTCGTCAGGCCGACGAACGTCTCATTGGGGGCGCCGTGGCTCGGGTAGGAGACGCCACGGTCGATGCCAGCGTGCGCGGTCAGCTGGACGACATCGAGCGAGAGCTGACTCTTGCGCTCGGTAGCGAGAGTTAAGCCCCTAACAATTTCACTGGTTCTCGAAGCAGATAGAATCGGGAGCCCAAACTCAGTCTTGCTAGAAAAACACGAGTGAACCGAAATGCAGCTCAGCGCCGACGAGATCTCCTCGATCATCAAGCAGCAAATCCAAAATTACGACCGGACCTCCGTTGTCTCGGAGACGGGGACCGTTCTCACGACCGGTGACGGTATTGCCCGCATCTATGGCCTCGAGGGCGTGATGGCAGGCGAGCTCGTCGAGTTCCCTGGACAGATCTTCGGATTGGTTCTGAATCTCGAGCAGGACAGTGTTGGCGCGGCGATTCTTGGTGATGCCACACAGATCGTCGAAGGTGACACTGTCAAGCGCACTGGCCGCATCGCGGACGTTCCGGTGGGTCCTGGTCTTGCGGGACGTGTGGTCAATGCATTGGGACAACCGGTCGACGGCAAGGGCCCTCTCGAAACGGAGCAGTCCCGGCGCATCGAGGTCAAAGCGCCTGGAATCGTCAACCGTCAAGGCGTCAAAGAGCCTCTCCAGACCGGATTGAAGGCGATCGATTCGATGATTCCCATTGGTCGCGGGCAGCGCGAATTGATCATCGGGGACCGACAGACCGGCAAGACGGCAGTGGCTCTCGACACCATCATCAATCAAAAGGGAAAGGGCGTGTTTTGCGTCTACGTGGCCGTTGGCCAGAAGGCCTCCACGGTAGCGCAAGTCGTGGAGAAGCTACGTCAGCACGACGCCCTGGAGTACACGACAGTCGTCGTCGCTAGCGCGGCCGAGATGGCTCCGCTTCAATTCTTGGCTCCCTACACAGGGGTGACGATTGGCGAATACTTCCGCGACAGAGGGGAGCACGCACTCTGTATCTACGACGACCTTTCCAAGCAGGCGGTTGCTTACCGTCAGATGTCGTTGCTTCTCCGTCGCCCCCCTGGACGTGAAGCCTACCCGGGGGACGTATTTTACATCCACTCGCGTTTGCTCGAGCGCGCCGCCAAGCTGGCCGAGCGTTACTACGTCGTTGCCAAGGGCACGGAGGTGCCCGGTGGCGACGACTCGTTCGTGGGTGCCGATGGGAAGGCCTATTTCGGAGAAAACGCGGAGAAGGAAGCGAAGCAGGCACTCGAAGCGCTGGGTGCGGACAGCCACGAAGTCAAAAAGGACCCCTTTTCTGGGGGCTCTCTTACGGCGCTCCCCATCGTCGAGACTCAGGCTGGTGACGTGTCGTCCTACATTCCGACCAACGTGATCTCGATCACTGATGGTCAGATCTTTCTCGAAGCGGACTTGTTCAATGCTGGGCAACGTCCCGCGATCAACGTAGGGATCTCCGTATCCCGCGTGGGAGGTTCCGCCCAGATCAAGGCCATGAGGAAACTCTCCGGGACGTTGCGTTTGGACCTTGCTCAGTACCGGGAAATGGCGGCATTTTCGCAATTCGCTTCCGATCTCGATGCCGCGACCCGAGCCCAACTCGAGCGTGGTGCCCGCCTGACGGAGCTGCTCAAGCAGGGGCAATACGTTCCGCTTCCCGTGGAAAAGCAGGTTGTTAGCATTTTTGCTGGGACACAGGGATATGTTGACAAACTTCCCATCGAGTCGTTGAGCGCCTTCGAGCACGATCTCCACGCGCACCTCGAGAGGAAGCACCCAGAAATTCTCAAGGGCATCATCGAGAAGAGAGTACTGGACGAGGATCTTCAGAAGAAGCTTGCCGATGTCATCGGCTCTTTCGTGAAGGACTATGCGGCGTCTCAGGCAGCCGAATAATCGAGAAGTATCCAATTATGGCCAATCAGAAGGAAATCCGGACGCGCATCGGCAGTGTGAAGAACACACAAAAGATCACGCGTGCCATGAAGATGGTGGCTGGTGCTCGGCTCAATCGTGCGCAGAATCGGATTCAGGCGCTCCGTCCCTATGCAGTGGAAACGGCCCAGGTTCTTCACGATGTCGTAGGGGATGCCAAAACTGATGAGCAGTTGGCTGAAGAGGAGCTGCATCCACTGCTTGCGCGCCGCGAGGAGAAGCGGGTCATCTATCTCGTTTTGACCAGCGATCGAGGCCTCTGTGGAGCATTCAACTCGACGATCCTCCGGCGCGCGGAAGCCATGTGGAAGGAAGCCGAGGCGGCGGGCAAGGAGGTTCAGCTCTATCTCATCGGCCGCAAGGGACGGGACTACTTTCAACGTCGCCGGGCGCCGATTGGTGAGATCTTTGCTGGAGTTTGGGACGATCTCGGGCTCGAACAAGCGAGGCGAGTGGCGCGTGGAGTGTTGAAGCCATTCGTCGATGGGGAGGTCGACTCGATTTATCTCGTCTACAATGAATTCAAGAGCGCGATGACCCAGAGGGTCGTTGCGGAGCCACTTTTTCCCCTCGCCGAACGTGTTGTGGAAGGCGAGGATCGGGCGTCCGATGCTCCACCAGTTCATCTCGATTTCACGTTCGAGCCGGATCGGGACTCCCTTCTCGAGGTACTCGTTCCGATGTACATCGAGGTCACGCTTTTGCGTGCGCTTTACGAATCGATGGCTTCGGAGCTAGGGGCTCGGATGACGGCCATGGATTCGGCGACCAAGAATGCAAGCGATATGATCGATTCATTGACGCTGCAGTACAATCGAGCCAGGCAAGCCGCGATCACCACCGAGCTCATGGAAATCATCGGCGGTGCGGAGGCGCTCGGAAGCTGAGCGCGCCTTCCTCTTACCGAAAGCTGGGACGGGGTATGGCAAAGAAAAGCCGGTCAGCAAGAAAGGCGCAGCGACAGCGCGCCGTCCGGGCTCAAGAGCGGGGGCTGCCCGTTCCCACGGATCAGAGTGAGGAGAGTGCGAGGGAGGAGTCTTCTTTTTCCGAGGGAGGGAGGAGGCCAGCGGGTGAGCAGATGGCGAGCGGTTCTGGGGTATCGTCGCAGCGCGGCTTGCCGACGATTGCGAAGGTTCTTCTCGGCGCGGCGGTGGTTTTGGTCCTTCTGTTTCTTCTTTCCCAACTGCGCAAATAGAGGCTCGGTGCGCGGCCTCGTTCGGCCTGCCTCGTTCGGGCGGCCTCATATTCCGGCTTGGGCCGGAGCGGAGACCGTGTGACGTTGCCGAAGTGAGAGGTTGCTCGCCTCACTCCGGGCGCCGGCGTTCTCGCTTGCCTTTGGTTCGTCCTCTTTGTCACCATCGTTCCGATGGACAAGGCGCATGTGCTGGGGATGGTCCTGGCGGGAGGAGAAGGAAAGCGGCTCTGGCCTCTGACGAGGGATCGAGCCAAGCCAGCCGTTCCGTTTGCGGGGAACTACCGACTGGTTGATTTTGCACTGAGCAACTTGGTCAATGGTGGGTATCGGCGTATCGCTGTTCTTACCCAATACAAAAGTCATAGTCTTGACCGGCACATTGCTCAGACGTGGCGCTTGTCCCCGCTCTTCAACAACTATGTCATGTCCGTACCGGCGCAGATGCGGCTGGGCAAGCGTTGGTTCGAAGGTTCCGCTGACGCGGTGTTTCAGAACCTCAACCTGATTCAAGACGAAAACCCTGACTATATTTGCGTCTTTGGCTCCGATCACATCTACCGGATGGATCCTTCTCAAATGGTCGAGGCGCACATTGCTTCCGGGGCAGGCGTGACGGTGGCTGGCATTCGTGTGCCCCGGAAAGAGTCGTTTCGCTTTGGCGTGATCGAGCCGAATGAGCAAGGACGCATCAAGGCTTTTCATGAAAAGCCCAAGGATGCGGTAGGGCTGCGAGACAGTCCCGATGAAGTCCTCGCGTCGATGGGAAATTACGTATTTAGCGCTCGAACGCTTGTCGAAGCGGTTCAAGAGGATGCACTCGACTCGGGAAGCGCGCACGATATGGGAGGGAATATCGTGACCAATTTGGTGAGCAGCGGTGACGCGGCTGTTTATGACTTTTCAACGAATCGAGTTCCCGGTGCTACGGCTCGAGATGCTGGGTACTGGCGGGACGTAGGGACTATCGATAGCTACTACGAGGCACAAATGGACCTCATTAGCGTCCATCCCGTCTTCAACATGTACAATCGCCAGTGGCCGATTCATTCGGGGCACTCGTCGCACTTGCCGCCGGCAAAGTTCGTGTTCGATGAGGAGGGGCGTCGAGGCGCGGCCATTGATTCCATGGTTTGCAGCGGAACGATTCTCTCGGGAGGGACCGTGCGTCGCTCGGTGATTTCCACAGACGTGCTGGTTCATACGGGGGCTCTCGTGGAAGACTCGGTTTTGATGAGTGGAGTCGACGTGGGCCAGGATGCAGTGGTGCGGCGAGCCATCATCGACAAGAATGTCCAGGTTCCCGCAAACAGCAAGATCGGGGTGGACTTGGAGGCGGACCGCCGCCGCGGGCTGACGGTTTCGGATAGTGGCGTCGTCGTCATTGGAAAAGGTGACACGATCCACCCCGAATGAAGCCAACGATGAGGGGGCTTCATTGCACGAGGGCTTGAGCTGGTGGGGCGATGCGCTCTAAAGTCGCCTCGATGCGGATTGCTCTCCTCACCCGCGAATATCCTCCAGAAGTCTACGGTGGAGCGGGTGTTCACACCGAGTACCTGGCGCGAGAATTGGCTCGACTGGTCGATCTGCGGGTCCATTGCTTCGGCCAACCCCGTGAGGAGTTGCCGGAAGTCGCTCGAAGTTACGGCTATTGGTCGGCTCTTTCGGGCAATGAGCCCCATATGGCGGCCCTGCGGACTCTGGGCGTGAACCTCGAGATGGCGGCGGAGTTGGTCGATGTTCACCTTGTCCACAGCCATACTTGGTATGCAAACTTTGCTGGACATCTCGCGAAGCTCATCTATGGGATCCCTCATGTGATGACCTCCCATAGTTTGGAGCCCCTCCGTCCGTGGAAAGAAGAACAACTACAAGGTGGCTATCGCCTTTCTTGCTATGTCGAAAAAACGGCCGCGGATGCGGCGGACCGTATCGTCGCCGTGAGTGCGAAGATGAAGGCGGACATCCTTCACGCCTATCCCGAGGTCGATCCGGACAAGGTCGAGGTGATCTACAATGGAATCGACACTGAGGAATACAAACCCGTATTCGGTCGAGCGATCTTGGAAAAGTACGGAGTCGATCCGCATCGGCCAGTTGCTCTGTTCGTGGGGCGGATCACCCGGCAAAAGGGAGTTGTCCATCTCCTCGAAGCTGCCGCCCATTTCGAACCGGAAGTGCAGCTCATCCTTTGCGCTGGAGCTCCCGATACCAAAGAGATTGCGGGAGAGGTGACCACCTTGGTCGAGAAGCTTCGGAAAACGCGGGAGGGAGTCGTGTGGATTCAGGAAATGCTTCCTCGAGAGGAAGTGATCGCGCTTCTTTCTGCGAGCACAGTATTCTTGTGCCCCAGTATTTATGAGCCATTTGGAATAGTCAACGTGGAGGCCATGGGTTGCGGGACGGCCGTTGTTGCTTCTGCAGTGGGAGGAATTCCCGAAGTCGTTGTCGAGGGAGAAACAGGCTCTCTGATCCACTATGCCGCGGACGCATCGGGGGAACCCATTGACCGAGACAAGTACTGTCGCGACTTTGCGCGGACGGTGAACGAAATTGCCACCCACCCCAAGCGGGCTCGACTCATGGGGGAGGCGGGGAGACAGCGCGCGGTCGAACGCTTCAGCTGGACCAATATTGCTCACGAAACGGTGACTCTCTATCGAGGTCTATTGGAGGGGGCCTGATGTGCGGCATCGTTGGCTATGTCGGCGGGCGCAGTGCAGCCCATGTGCTTTTGGATGGCCTTCGTCGCTTGGAGTATCGCGGCTACGATTCTGCAGGTCTCGCCGTCCATCACGGAGACTCACTCACCGTTGTTCGTGCCGTAGGTAAACTGGACAACTTGGCCCAAGCGATTGGGATCAAGGAGCTCCCAGGAAGCATGGGCATCGGTCACACTCGTTGGGCCACCCATGGCCGTCCAAGTGAGTCCAACGCCCATCCGCATCGTGCGGGCCCCATTGCCGTTGTTCACAATGGAATCCTCGAGAATCATCTCGAGCTGAAGCTTCAGCTACAGCGGGACGGGATCGAGTTTTCGAGCGATACGGACACGGAAATCGCGGCGCACTTGATTCATCGCGCGCTCGAAGAGATTCCTGATCTCCATGGTGCAAGAGCTCTCGTCGAAGCCGTTCGTCGAGCTCTGAGGCAGGTTCGAGGTGCCTATGCCCTGGCCGTCGTCAGTGAGGAAGTGCCGGATCGGGTCGTCGTGGCGAAGAACGCCTCGCCGCTCGTGATAGGAATGGGCCACGGCGAGAACCTTTGTGCTTCCGATATTCCCGCGTTGCTCAACTACACTCGCGACATCCTCATCCTCGAGGATGGGGAAATGGCGGAGATTTCACCGGAGGCGGTTCATGTCGAGACCCTGGAGGGAGACCGGGTTGAACGCAGCCCGCGCAGAATCGACTGGAGCCCCGTTCAGGCCGAAAAAGGGGGCTTCAAGCACTTCATGCTCAAGGAGATCTTCGAGCAGCCACGCGCCATCGAAGACACTCTCAGGGGACGAATCGATCTTGAAGCGGGGGATTTAATTGAAGCGGATCTAGGACTCAGTCCGGAGCTGATCGAGAGGACTCGGCGGCTCTACTTCGTGGCGTGCGGCACAAGCTATCACGCCAGCTTGGCCGGGGTGCATTTCGCGGAGCGGTTGGCGAAAATCCCGGCGCGATGTGAACTGGCCAGTGAAGTGCGTTGCAGGCAGCCCGTCTTTGGTCCTGAGGATCTCGTTGTCGCGGTGAGCCAGTCTGGCGAGACGGCCGACACCCTTGCGGCGCTGCGTGAAGCCAAGGCCCAGGGGGCCAACGTTTTGGCGCTGACGAACGTTTTGGACAGTGCCATTGCTCGAGCCGCGCACGGGGCTCTCTATACCCACGCTGGGCCAGAAGTGGGCGTGGCGTCGACCAAGGCGTTTACGACCCAGCTTGTCGCCATGCTCATGCTTGCCGTTTATCTTGGTCGTCGTCGAGGGCATCTCTCTCGAGAGAGAGGTCGACAAGTCTTGCAAGCTCTCATTGGGCTTCCGGGCGATTTGCGGAAAGTCCTCCAGCGCGCGGACGAGGTGTTGGCGGTGGCTCGGCGTTGGCATCATGCTCAACACATGCTGTTCTTGGGGCGCGGATTGGGATATCCCATTGCCCTCGAAGGGGCTCTGAAGCTCAAGGAAATCAGCTACGCTCATGCGGAGGGCTATGCTGCGGGGGAGATGAAACACGGCCCGATCGCGCTCATCGATGAGACGATGCCTGTTGTGGTGATCGTGCCCCAGGACGCTCACTATGAGAAAACGCAGTCGAATCTTCAGGAGGTTCGAGCTCGAGAGGGGCGGGTGATTGCCGTACTGACCGAGGGGGATGATTCCATCGGCCAATATACGTCCGACTTGCTGTTCGTTCCGGCGGTGGCTGAATGGGTTCTTCCGATGGTCACCTGTCTTCCGCTCCAGCTGCTTGCTTACCATGTGGCCGATTTGAAGGGGACCGATGTCGACCAGCCACGAAATTTGGCGAAGACGGTCACGGTGGAGTGAAGGGCTACGGAGCGGAGCGAGCAGCCTCCGGAGCTACCTTGACACGATAGCCGCTTGAGTGCTCTTGCAGAGGATATGTCTGCACGTGGATTGTCTGCATTGCCTTTAGTGGTGACGTTCGCCCTCAGTTGTTCCGGTTCGAATCAGGAGGCGCCCGCTTCGCCCGAGGATGCTCAAGCTGAGGGGGAAGTCGAAGAGACGTCAGGACAATCCGACCCGGTCGAGGAAGCCTCGCCCGAGGAGGAAGAGACGAGTCAAGGGATCCCCACGGAGTGTCATGATGGGACGGATCCCTGTACGGCCGATCCCAAATGGGTCAAGAAGGTCTGCCAGGACGTCTACCCAGCGGTGGCTCTTTATCTTTTCCAGCCAGATGTCCCATTCACCAAGGCTTATCTGAGTCGGAAGACGAGGGCGGTCAATGCTTCCGGAGGGGTGACGAGCGGGGAGGAATGGCTCCAGTTTGACGAGCAGGTCGTCCTCCTCGTTCACCGAGAAGCGAGTACTGGAGGCATGCAGGTGAGCGGGGCTCAAGGTGGTTTCGATGCCATGCGTTGGGACGGCTCCTGCGTCACTCTCGGCGCTAATGAAGTGCGTACGCAGGTCCCTCCCGATCCCATCCACGCGCACGTTCCTTGGCGCTACCTCGGCGATGATATTCAGGATGCTTTGAAGGACGTGGAGTCCGTGAAAGAAGCCTACATCACTCGCAAGCAGGAGTGCAGGGGAGTCTATAGTGGCAGTGTGAGCAAGAAGTGTGTGCGGGCTGACGAAGCTCTCAATGAAGAAATCGTTCGCGCCGTTCAAGAAGGTGAAGTGGACTTGCCGGTTCCCGAAAACCGCCCGTAAATGATCGAGCGCGGTTGTTGAACAGTCCTTGCACCTCCCTTTGGGTTGAGGTGCTTGCCGGCTAAGCCGTGGACGGCTGTTTTTGCCCGTCCACGTTGGTGTCATGGGTGGGCTCCCCGGGGCCTGGACTGGCTTTGTCCATCTTCCAGGCCATCCACGCTGGCATGATTAGCACAGCCGTAGCCACACAGGTGACCTCGCTGATCGCCATGGCAATACCGAAGGAATTGAGAGCCCGATTGCTGCTCGTGTAGAGCGAAACATAGCCAATGATGGTGGTCAGCGAGCAGAGGACGACGGCTCCTCCGGTTCGCTGAACCGCCTCTCGCAGTGCTCGGCGAGCATCGGAGAGTCGCCGCTCTTCCACGATATAGCGCACGATCACATTGATTCCGTAATCCGCGCCATTCCCGAACGTGATGGGAAACGCGACGAAATTGAGAAAGTTCAGGCGAATGCGGAGGCCTGCCATGGCGCCGGCCATCCATAGAATGCCTCCAAGGAGGGCGGAGAGTGTCAGGAAGCGGTGACGCCAACTTCGGAGGCTGACGAGGAGAAGAACGATTGTCGCCGTGAGTGCTGCAAGGATGGCCTGGGGGCCTTCGGTGGCGAGGGAGTCCAGAATGTCAGCGAAGACGAGGGCATTTCCGGTACTTGGAGGTCGCTTGCCATCGATGTCGATGGCGCGAACGGCTTGGGCCCATTCCACCCAATAGCGGCCATCCCAGTTGTTCCGGTCCAGGTGATGTTCGGAAAAAACGAGGCGGCCGACCGTCCCATCTCGTTCCGTAAACGTTTGTCGGACCTCCTCGGGGAGATCCTCGTCGCCCACGGGGCTGATGTCCTTGGGCGGAATGTGTGGTTCGAGTTCCTCTTTTTCCTCTTCGCTCGCAAACTTCTTTGCTCGCAGGAGATCTTCCCGGAGCTGCTCGATGATGGGGATTTTTTCCTTTTGGTTGTCGGGAATGAGCGATTCGATCGAACGGATCGGACCGAGAACTCTGGGGTTCTTTTCCGCGTAGGCTTCGAGCTGAGCGACGACTTCGGGAGTGTCGGCTCGCGTCGGGGACAAAATGGCAATCGCGCTTCCCGTTTTCGTCTCGCTGACGATTTCGCCCTGTCGGTCATTGACCCATTGGATACGGCTATCGGGTTTCCGTTCCGAGGTGAGCTTCCGGAAGTCGTATTCGATCGGATTGGCTTGGATAGCGAGCCCCACGCCGATGACGGAAAAGACGGTCAGGACCGCCCCGACCGCCACGGACGTTTTGGGGCGAGAAAAAGCAAGCCAGGCGAAGAATCGGCCGTAGGGATTGCGTTTGAGCTGGGCAAGTCGCCTGGGGCGCAGTGGCGCGAGTCGTTCACTGGACAGCACGATGGTGGGAAGGAGTGTAAAGGCACTGATCCAGCACAGGGCCATACCGATCCCGCCAATGATCCCGAAGTCTCGGAAGCCTCGAAAATCGGTGATCGCCAGCGACGCGTAAGCCAAACCTGCGGCCAGAGATGCGACGAGGGTGGCGGACCAGGTGGCAGCATGGGTCGTTCGGATAGCGGCCTCGTGTTCGTAGCCGCCGAGACGTTCTTCGAAATACCGGGCCAGCCAGATGACATTGGGGTTGATCCCGTTGCCAATGACGATGCTCATCAAAAACGCCGTGGAGGTATTGAGGAACCCGACGGTCAGTTGCGCTGCCGCGAAAGTGACGGCCACGGGCGGGATAATACACAGCCCCAAGACTGGCACTGCTCGCCAAGATCGGAAGAACAGATAAACGACAAGCATGACTGCCAGTAGAGTTGCTCCACCGGCGAAGGCCATTTGTCGCGCCAACATCTTGGTTTCGATGTAGACGTCCATCAGATCCCCTCCGTAGTCGACCTGGGCGGAGGCGAGCTCGGGATCCTTTCTGATTTCGGCGAGATGGCCTTCGATCCGTTCGATCAAGGCATCGACCTGGCTCAACTGATTGCTCGTGATGTCGGTTCTCAGGAAGATGATCGCGAGCGGTAGCTCCGGATGAGCGAACAGGCCCCGCTCGTAGTCGGGCAGATCGGCCTGTGCTTTCTCAGCCTCTTTCTCGACTCGTTCCTTGAGCTCTTCAATCGTAGGAGGCTCTTCGACATCGAGCCCTTCGTCGAGTCCCAGATCGAAGGGGCTTTGGTGCTCGGCTTCCCACTCGACGCGGGCGTGCAGATCTTGCTGGAACTCTTTGAGAAAGTCTTTGTCGGCGTAGAGATACTTGTGCTTTTTTGCGAACTGCTGGAAATCCTTGATTCCCCAATCGACGGTGGTCAGCGCTGGATCGTTGGATGCTTCCAGTCGCTTGGCGAGCCGTTTGGTCGCTTCGAACGCCTTGTCGCGGTCCTCGGCTTGGACGGCGAGGCTCATTGTGCTGGCGACTCCGAAGCGATCGACGAGCTGTTTCAGATCCACGACGCTCGGGGCCGTTTCCGGTAACAGCGCTTCGAAAGAGGCGTCCAGTTTCAACCGAGAGGCGATGGGGATCGCTACGACGGTCAGCAATAGCGCTATGATGAGAAACCATTTGGTCTGTCTCACCTGAGCGCGCGCGAGCTTGGACATCAGCTGTCCAAACCAATTGCGGGGCACCTCCACATGGGTGGGAGGCGTGAGTGGTGGGTCGGATTCAGGTTGGCTCATAGGCTTCGACAATGGCGCGGCGGTGAGGCCAGAGTTCTTCGAGCGCTTGTGCGTAAGTGTTCACCAGTTCGGCGTCTTGGGCGATCAAGGGGCAAGATTGGGAAAAGAGAACCAGCGAGGAATCCAAAAGCCTTTGCGTGCGCGGAAAATCCGATCGGTAGTTGTTGCGGATCCTTTCGGGCAGATCTTCCCGCTGGGAGAAAACTGCCTGTGCTGTTTGGCTGGTTTGTTCCCAAAGCGTCACTTCGAAACCGGTTGCCTTCATGGCCGAGACCAGAGCGTCGCGGACCCGGGTGGGCTCGAAGTCGGCGAGTCCGGCTTTTTCACGGTCGATAGAGATGCGATACTTGTGAAACACGGAGGTCCGCTCCGGAGGGATGGTGGGGGCGGTCAGACCGTCGAGCTGGGCGATGCACCCACCGAGTCGCGAGGCATTTTCCTGGCATTCTTTGGTTCGTGCGGGGAGCTTTTCGAGTTGCGTTCGAGCAAACGCGGCCATCATCTCGTTGCCTCGAAACATTCCCCCAGGACGCTGACTGGTCAGGGAACGCCAACCATCCAGGGGGCGATGCTGGGGCATCCGCGCCGCATCGAAGAGCGAAAGGTCCTGCCCGAAATTGCGGACGGAGTTGGCAACTTCGGTTTGTTCCAAAGAGTTGCTGACGAAGACTCCTCCTTCGCCGCAGCCGAGATTTTTACTCGATTGCAGAGAGAACCCACCTCCGTCTGCTTGAGCTCCGACGGGCCGACCCTGGTAGGTTGCGCCATGAGCTTGAGCCGCGTCTTCCACCAGGCTGGCGCCTATCCGGTGAGCGATTTGGCCCAGCTCATGAAGGTCGGCGGGACAGCCGTGCACGTGAACCGGCATGATTGCTTTGGTATTCTTTCCAATCCACCTTTCCACCTCTGCCGGTAGAAGGAGTCCCGTGCTGCTATCCACGTCAGCGAAGATGGGCTGTCCTCCACAAGCCATCACTGCCAGGGGAGTTGCAACGAAAGTGTAGCTGGGAACGATGACTTCATCACCAGGCTGGACGCCGGCTGCTGCCAACGCCACGATGAGCGCGCTCGTGCCGGAATGGGTGAGAAGTGCATGTTTGGCTCCCACGAAGTCCGCGAACTCTTCCTGGAAAGCCATGGCTTCTGGCGCGAAAGGACCGGAGAGGATGCCGCGATCGAGAACTCGCATGACGGCCCGCTTCGAGTCTTCACAGACAATCGGCCAAAGCCGATGACGGGCTTGGTTGATGAGAGTGCGGGGACCGTTGGGGCCCAGAAGAGCAGGGGGAAGAGACATGAAGGCGTCAATGATCAGGAGGGGCGTCAGCTTCTTTGGGCGCCCACGAGGTGGTAGAAGCCATCTCGGCTCCCTTCAAGTGCTCGGGAGAGCCCCCTTTCTTACTGAGATGGCGGCTCCTCGTCCCGGTCGAGGTAGTCGTGAGCTGGCGTTTCAGCCCTTGCTGAGCCGGGTAGAGGCCCCGCTGCCCCGCACTGCTCTTCTGCCGTGGCGCTCGAGCGAGGGGATTGGCGAAGAAAGCAGTAAGTTACACCTCGCGCCGGGCTTGAGCAGCTCCCAATTGGGCTGCACCGCCGTTGGTGGCGGGAGAACGGGCTTGAGCTGCAGCTTGTCGTGCAGCAACCTCGCGTGCCCAGTCGTAGAGCATTCGCTCCTGCTGGAAAAGATCGTGAATGGGCTCCTCCCCATCGGCCACGTAGGGGGATTTGAAGTAGATGCTCATTTGACGTTGGATCCCCTTTTCGCCGTTTTCCTGGGCGACATCGAGGACGCGGACCATGTCGATGCACAAGGGGGCAGCCAAGATGGAGTCCTTGCAGAGGAAGTTGATTTTCATCTGCATGGGTTCGCCACAAAACCCCTGGACATCGATATTGTCCCAGGCCTCTTTCGCGTCTCCACGCGGCTTGTAGTAGTGGATGTGAACTTGGTGATTGTCTACGGTGTGGCCGACCACGCTATCGAGCACGCTCGCCTTGGAGCGTACCTTGGTCTCGTTGCTCCTCGGATCGTCGAGAACCAGGCCATCATTGTTGCCGAGGAAATTGACCGAATACCAGCCATCGACCCAAAGGCGACGGAGGCGCAACATGGAAGCCATCGCCGTCTTGACTAGGGTCTGGCCCGTTTTGCCGTCCATTCCAGCGTAGGGCACGCCGTTGTTCTCTGCCTGAATTCTGAGAGCCGGGATATTAGCTAGACTGGGTGCGAAATTGGCGTGGGGCATTCCCAGGCTATTCGCGGAGTAAACGTAGCGCATCGTTGGAGAGATCCCGCTATCGTTCTGATCGAGGCCCCGCTCGAACGCCTCGAGTGTTTGATGCACGGGGCCACGATCCATCCACTTTTCCGTGGATCCAAGATTGACCAGCACGACGCGGCGGAGTCCCGCGTTCTTCTGGAATTCGGTCATGTCGTGCTTGATGGCCTCGATTTGGCCTCGGTGCCCTCCGGTGGCACCCACGACGTGAAGTCCCTCGAGATTCTTGGCGTACTCCTTCGAAAAGACCGCTGGCCAGGGACGGAGGGAGGATAGTTCTTCTTTGACCGGTGCGAGTTGATCCGCACGAAAGACTCCGTGACGGAGAGCAGCGTCGTACACCGACTCGTCGTTGAGATCCCAACCACCAAAGACAATGTCCTCGAGCTTCGCGAACTGCAGAATGTCCGTGAGCTTTTCTGCACGAAAACTATCGTCTGGCTCGGTCAGCATGGCCCTGCGCGGGGCTAAGCCCTTCTTCATGAGAGCCACGCCCGCGACGAGCGTCGAGGCAACCGCCCCATTTAATCCAATGATGACTACACCTAGGCGTCCCATATGTTCCTCGTGTGGCGCGAAACTAGCTCGAAACCCGGAAACCGCAATGCTGTTTCGCTCTCTCTGATTCAGGGCGAGCAACCCGGCGAAATCGTGAGATGAGCCTGCGACCTTGTCTTCGCACTTTCCTTAATTGAACCAATGCGTTTTGAAAAATAGAACCAACAGAGAGACGGGCTCCGCTCTTAGCCCGCCAAGGTGGACGAGCCACCATAACTTTGAAGAATGTCACGACGCGAGTCGTCGACGATTCGGGGAAATTTGCTTTGGACGCTGGTGTTTCCTATGTCCTTCATGAATCGGGCCACCGAGCCTTTTGGTAAGACGACGAACTGAGGAGGGAGAATGGCGGTATTGTCCGTGCGGTGTTCGCGGTACACTCGATTTCTCTCGCAAAGGGCTCGATCGAATGTACGGATGAACTCCGTTTCATCTTTTGGCCTTTCAGAGAATTCAGCGAAAAGCACGTAACGTGACTTGGCTGATCCGTCCACCCCTACAACCGCCCCCGCGGTGTAGTCCACCGCGATCCCTCCCGATTGTTCAAGAGCTGCCTGGACCGCCTCTTGGATTTCCACGTGAGTCGTGAGCTCCTGAGTCGTTGAGAGGCAGCCGGAAAGGCGGCCAGCGAATTCGATGCGGTGAGGGGCAACACTTCGAAATCGTACGAGATCTCCGAGTAGGTAGGCGTAGAGACCAGCGACTGTGGTGACGACGATAGCGTAGATCCGGTCCTTCTCGACCTCCCAAAGAGGAAGCCGCGTAGGTCTTTTTGCATCAACCTCTTCGACCGGGACGAACTCGAAATAGGTGCCCCGGTGGGGAAGCATCAGCATGCCGGGGCCGGGATGGCCATGATCGGTTGACGCGTAGATGCCACCTTCCGTTGCGTTGTAGGTATCGACGAGCGGAATCTCACGACCGACTCGCTCGCGAATCACGTCGAGATAGGGGGCTGCCGCGACGCCGCCTCCGACCAACACGGTGAGATGGGGCCAGAGATCGGTCACCACTTTGGCGCGACGTCCTCGAGCGCGCGCGCGCTCCAGAAGCTTGTCAAAGAGAAGGGAAAACCAACACGTCGTTCCACTAATGACTCTCACGTCATGATTGAGGTACCTGTCTGCAATCATGGTGAGCTTCTCATCATAATCGGAGATGCGCAGGATGTCTTCTTCCGGGAGAAAGAAGAGCCGGCTCGGTTTGGGCAAGGTCGCCACCATCAAGGCAGGATTGGAGGTGATCTTGACCGGGCCCTCTTGTTTCATCGTGATCGGTGGAAAAAGCCCAAGGCTGAACCCCCGCGTAAAATCTCGGCATCCGTGATGGCGCAGAAATCGAAAGAGTGCGTCGCTTCCGGAGGCTCGTTGAAGTTTGATTTGGAGATCGTTGATGGGGAGGAACTTGGGCTTGCCACCCGTGGAGCTGCCGGACGAGTTGCCGAAATACTCGACGAATTCGGGAACGAGCAGGCCCGTTTCGCCGTTCTTCATTCTCTCGATGTAGGGTGAGAAGCTGTCGTAGTCTCCAATGGGGACCGCGAGCCGGAAGTCGACTTCGTTTTTTATGTCGGAAAAGCTGTGGGAACGGCCAAACTCGGTGTGCTTGCAGCGTTCGACGATTTTCTTGAGTTGCCTCAGCTGTGTCTCGCGCACGTTGGCGAGTGAGTGATCCCAACGCGTGACCATTGCTCTTGCTGAAAGAGACAGTGCGCGGTCGGAACCCCGGGGAAGCGAGGTGTGAATCAGCGGAGAGGAGCGGGCCGACATGAGTGAACGGAAGCAGTCGGGACCGAGAAACTCGCAGTTGGAGTCGGCCCCGGCCGCCTGGTGTACAAGCAGTTCACGAGATCACAAGGGCATCCGGCGGGGAAGGAGGAGTAATGTTTGCGCTGGGGCGGAGAGGATTTCGCTGAATCGACGGAGAAAAGAGCGGAACGACAAGCCACTCGCGGGCCCCATCCTTTCCGCCGTGCAAGCTGCTACGCAGCGACGAGCCCGGGAGAAATCCGCTGTCGGTGTGGAGGAAAACTCAGATTTCGGTGATGCTGGATACTCCGACAAAGGGATGTCTCGGTGGAGGAGTGGCTCGAACTCCTCCCGAATCGCTTGAGGACCGAATTGCCCCGAACGGGATCACCGCTAAAACCCCGCGACCTCGTGATTCCGCCACCACGCCAGTTCTCCGTATCGCCAACGGGCATTTGGGGGGTCGTTCGTCGATTCGTTGTTCGCTGGGGGCGTCTCATCCTTTTCGCGGTCGGAGTCGCGGCCATTGTTTTGCTCGTGCGCTCAGCGGGAGTTCATGCCGTTTGGACCACGCTCTGGGAGGCCGCGCCGTGGCTCCCGCTGATTTTCGCCCTGGAGCTCACTTGGGTCGCCGTCGAAGGCGTGGGGCTGCTCGTTCTCTACGGTCATCATATCCGCTCGATTCCAGCACGGACCATCGCTGCTGCGATGCTCGTGCATTTCACGACGATGATGGTGCTTCCGGTTGGACGTGCTGGGGCTGAAGTGGCGCGCGCGACCATGTTCTCGGCTCACGTGGGTGCGGCACGGGCGACCGCAGCAGCATCCTTGATGCAGTCCCTCACCCTCGTTGCCAATACAATCGTCAGCTTGTTGTGTGCTTGGTTTGTCCTCACAGCCTCCGGGGGGATCGAGCTTTCACTTCTCCTCGTCATCAATGGAGCCGCAACCCTCGCTCTGGGAGGAGGCATGTATTTGGTCATGCGTCACGCCAGGTTCGGAGGATTTCTTGGAAGAAAATTCAAAAAGATGGCTCACGTGGGTCCGGAGATCGACGTGCACTACCGGGAAAGCCGCCGGCGTCATTTCCCCGCGTTCCTGTTTTGTCTTGCGGCGCGACTCGTCCAGACATTGCAGTACGGGTTGATTTTACTGGCGGTGGTCGGGAGTTTCCGTTTCGTGGGGATGTTTTTGGCCCAGGGGATTCACCTTGTCGGAGCGGGGCTGGGGGACATCGTACCCAATCAGGTGGGGGTGACCGAAGGTGCCTATCGGCTGTTCGCGCCGGTTCTTGGGCTTTCTGGTGAACCGGACAAGGCGGTGAGCATTGCCTTGCTGGCGCGGATTTCCACGCTCTCCGTGGCGGGGCTCTGTGCTCTCGTGCTTCAGGGTATTCCTGGAGCAGGGCGCTTCGCGCGAAGATCCGGCTCTGTTCAGGACGGGCCTTTCGGTTCATGATAGGTCTTCGCCGCATGGATGCCGAGAACGAGGTCACGGAGCGTGTTCGGTCAGCGCGGGAAGCGGGCGCCGACTGGTCACGACTCGATGTCGACGAGCGATTTGGAATTCTCAAAGCTGCGGCGAAACGTTTGCTCCGTGAGCGAGATGATATCGTCTCGATCGTCCAGAAGGAGCTGGGAAAGGTCCGCGCCGATGCTCTGTTCACCGAAGGACTGGGGCCTTTGGACGCGGTGACTGGATGGATGAGAGTTGTCGAGCAGAGTGTCTCTGGGAAGGTTTCGCTCAATCGCGTTGCCTTTCCCCAAAAGAGCGCTCGTGTCGAGCTCATCCCCCGCGGCGTGGTTGGCATTATCGCACCATGGAACTTTCCAGTAGCCGGCCTCTATCGCAGTGTATTTCCGGCGCTCCTTCTTGGAAACAGCGTGGTTGTCAAAGCGAGCGAGCACTCGCCAAGGAGCAGCGGTTGGTTTTTGAACATTCTGGCTGAAGAACTTCCAGCGGGTGTCGTGCAAATGCTTTCGGGAGACGGGCGCGTGGGGCAAATGCTGCTTCAAGAAGACATCGACGCCTGTGTCTTCACCGGATCGAGCCGGGTGGGACGAGAAGTCGAGGAAACCTGTCGCGCACGAGGCATAGCTTGTTCCGCCGAGATGGGCGGAAACGATGCGGCTGTCGTTTTCGACGATGCGGACTTGCCTCGCACGGTGGCTGGCCTGACTCATTGGGCATTGCAAAACGCAGGACAGGCCTGCGGCGCGCTCGAGGTCGTTTACGTAGATAGCCGCGTCGAGGCGGAGCTCGTCGAGCGCCTCACGGACGCATTTCGCCGTCTGAACACGGAAGGTTACCGCGACAGGACGCTGGCTCCTCTTGCGCTGAACTCCCAATTCGAATTGGTGAAAAGCCAGATCGAAGATGCCGTCACTCGAGGTGCTACTGTCGAAACTGGGGGAAAGTCCGAGGGACTTTGGCTCGAGCCGACGCTCCTCAGTGGTTGCAATGAATCGATGCAGGTTGTTTCTGAGGAAACCTTTGGTCCGGTTCTTCCGGTGGTAGCCGTGGATGGCCCGAGCGATGCGATTCGTCGCGTCAATCGCGGTAAGTATGGGCTGACCTGCTCTCTGTGGACTCAGGATCTCGAGCGAGCGCGAAATCTGGCTCGGAGCATCGACGTCGGGACGGTGACGGTCAACAATCACGCATTCACTGGCGCCATTCCGGATCTGCCCTGGAGTGGGCGTCGCAGTTCCGGACGTGGAATCGCGAACAGCGCTTGGTCGCTGCTCACTTTTGCCCGGCCCCAGACCGTTGTCGTCGACTACGGAAGTGGACCGGAACCGTTCTGGGCGCCGTTTGACGACAAGCTGGAGCGCCTGGGCAACCTCCTTGCGGACGCTCAACTTGGACGGATCACTCAGGCCTACCAGATCCCTCTTTTACTCCAAGCGCGGCGAAAGGTGGTTAAGGCGTTCTTTGGGATGTAGCCGCGGATGGGGGACGGGCTATTCCAGGACGTGCCCGATTTTTTCGGCGGCGCGGGTGGCTAGTGCCATCACGGTGAGCTGCGGGTTGACCCCCAGGGGGCCGTTGACGGTGGAGCCGTCGACGATGAAAAGGCCGGGAACGTCATGGGCGGAATGGTCGAGCCCGACGACTCCTCGCTTGGGATCGGGGCTCATTTTCGAGGTGCCCAATGGGTGATAGCTGGTGAGAAGAAAGTCGCCCGCCCGCATCGTCCTGCGTGAGAATTCCTCGAGCCCTCTCCGATTGAAGATCGTGATTCCCGGATAAATGCCCGGGAAGACTTCCTTGGCGCCCGCAGCGAGCAACAGCTCGGTGAGAAGCACTTGAGCTCGATGGATCTTCGCCACCTCTCGTTTTCCGAGGTTGTATCTCATGACGGCTCGTCCCCGGTGATCGAGGTGAACGCGCCCTCGGGTTTCGTCACAGAGCAAAAAGCCCATGCCCGTCAAGTGCCTCGAGCGCTCGAAGACGCGCATGAGTCGTTGGCCGACGAGGCCGGTTGTTGCTGGCATCATGTGAGCCTCGGCGTGAGCGCTGAGTAGCATCAGGCCGTCCCGCAAGAACTCGTGAGAGTAGGCTGTCTGAGGAATGTATTTGTCCGCGTCGACAATCTCGTCGAACAGTCCTAGGCATGGGCCTGACGGATGCAGGGTCAGGTTTTTTCCTACCTGACCACTTGAGTTCGCAAGGCCCTGTTGCAGAAGGAGCTGGGGGGTCGCCATGGCCCCTCCCGCCAAAATGACCGCGGAGGCTTTGATGCGGAGGCGCTTTTCTCGCCCCGAGGGCTCGAGAACGGGGCGTTTGGCCTTGTCGAGAGCAACTCCTTCGATGCCGACCGCCCGCCCGCCTTCGAGCAGGATCCGTTCGGCTCTGAGACCGCTGAGCACGATGTTGCCGCGCTCCAGGGCCCCGGGAAGGTAGGCGACCAATGTGGAACGCCGCGCGTCGGTGGGACAACCATTGTCGCACATCCCATCCCCTTGGCAGCCTGGGGCGTTACGATGAATGGTGTCGGAGTGCCACCCAAGGCGCTCGGCGCCCCGACGAAAGATGTCATAGATGGGACCTGCATAACGCGTGTCTGCCGGTTCCACCTGAAGAATACTTTCTACGCGATCGTAGTAAGGGGCCAGCGCGTCGGCCGAAAACTCGTCGCTGCCTAATTCTTCGCACCATCGATCGCTCACCCACCTAGGCGGACGGAACGACGTGCCGGTATTGACTGCCGTGGAGCCTCCGACCAGTCGTCCCTGAGGGATCAGCATGGGAGAATTACCCAATGAAACAGCGTGTCGGTACACTTGCTCCATGGTGGAGCGAAAGTTGCCCGGGAATTCGTTGCGGCGGACGTGTTCGCCTTCCTCCACGAAGACGACGGCATGCCCTTGGTCGGCCAAGTGGCGTCCCACGACCGCCCCTCCAGCGCCGGTGCCGACGACCACGACGTCGCACTCGATCTGCTCGTCGTCGTCGTAATCCTCCGCCCGGATAATCTGGGATTCCCAACGGGGATGCTCGACGTTCTGAATGGTGCGAAGAGCACCTCGCAGGCTCCCCCGCGTGTCCGGAAGATCGAAGTGAGTGACCTTGTAGATTGCGCTGAGGCCGGCGATGCAGCGACCCAACACGGGATGGGTCGTCCATCGCGCGATGAGTTCTTCCGCCTTGGCTTGGGGAAGCGCTCGCAAGGGGCGTCCCGTCCTCAGGCGGGCGGCTTCATCGAGCATATGGTGGGCAGCTCTCCATGGCCCTAGGGCTTCTGGGAGCATGCGTGAGATGAAGTTCTCGGTGTGAATGACCGTTCGTTCACCGGCTCCTTCGAGGAGGGGAGTGGAGGGGATCAAGGCACGCGCCACGGCAACCGAGACCGCATGTGTTTGGCTGGGCGTACCCTGGGCGGGAAGCTTCATCTGCATCTTGTGGTGCGAAACCTTTCAGAGCGAAGACAGGCGGTCAATGTTCAAGAGCGCGTCAATTCGGTTTCAGCTAGGTCAAAGGACCGATGATCGGGCAGATTTCGAACGCCTGCGGCCACCACCCCGTGGGGCTCCAAGCTTCCGAGGACGCCGAGGTGCAAGCGGCGCGCTGTCCCCAGGAGGGAATGACGCAACGCCGAGCGAGGGGCCAGGGTGCCGTCGAGTTCGTGCAGCTTCTGTTCCGTCGTTCGGCCTGCCGCGACGAATGTCAGGATCGCGTCGAAGTTGCCCGAGGCTTGTTTTCGGGCCAGCTCATCCCTTCCTCGAGGAGAAACAGTGATCTGGCGTTGCCGAGCGGACCAGACCCGCGCGATTTCCGCAGCGATCGCAGCGAGCCAGGGCTGGTCTCTGTCCACGAGGATCTGCAAAGGGGGGCCTGGCCAGGTGCCAGCGCGATTTTGAAGCAGGGGGGCAACCCCCAAAGATCGGAACCCTTGGGGCGGAAGTCGACTGAGTTGCTCGGTGAGAACTCCAGGTGCGGCGAAGCTCTTCAGATCTGTGCCTGGCAGGAGCACGAGCCAACCGAGCGACTCGAGAGAAAATCGCGTGCCCCCTTTGCGAAACTCGTGAAGTCCCGCACCCAAAAAGCCAATATGGCTGCGTCCCGTCTCGAAATCGCGGAGGCAATCATGGAGGTTGCGTTTTTGGCATCGCACTTCGTCGACGTAGCTTCCTCCGCGAGGAGCCCAGGGGTTTCTTGCAAGTTGAGAGATCGTTCCACCGCTTGGGAAAAGAGCGCCCGTCGTATCGGGCGCCTCGGGGTTGAATGAGGGGGGCACGAGAGCCGTCTCTGGCGCTGACAAAAGGCGAGCGATCTGTTCGGGACTCAGGTGGGTTCGGCATTCCAGGCGAGTTTTTCCCCGTGCCCTGAGTCGATTGAGCTGAGTCAGCGGTTGGTAAGTCCTGCTGGCCCTCTCGAGCGACCCAGCTATGGCGCTCGCGTCGAGCGGGCGGCCTCGAGCGCTTCGCAGGCCCGGGCGCAACTCGATGGTGATCCAAGGAGGACGGCTTTGGGGAAGCGCCGCAGCCAGAGTCGGGTAAACGACTCCACGCTGCGTTTGAGCAAACAGTGGCTCGAAGAGGGAAGGTCCAATCAGAGCGGCGAGGAGATCATGAGGATCATGGGGGTCAATCCTCGTGATGCCGACCGGCATCGAGAGCTGGAGGCGTCCCCCATAGCTGGGCCTCGCCAGAGCGTTGGCGTAGCTCGGACGAAATAATGGCGAGGCTCCAGCGAGGGCACCGAGCAGGGCCGTTCTCCGGGAGATGGGAAGAACACGGCAGGCGGCCACTATCTGAGAACCCAGAGGCTGTCGCCGACGGCGGCGACGACGGTTTGGGGATTTTTCCCGGCAAATGGACACACAGCGAGGGCGTGCACGGGGCCTTCGTCGAGTGTTGCGCGGGGCTCGAGACCTTGTTCGTCGACGCTCTGGATGACGAGGGCGTCCTCGTTGGGATCTTCGGTATTTTTGCTGGAGAGGATTTCTGCTTGCGAGTCCCCGTCCAGATCGGCGGCCTTGAGCTCATTTCCAGCCTGAGGAAGGGAAAATGTCCGTTTCTCCGAGGAAGGAGGAACGAGTGTGACGCTTGTCTGTTTGCCGATGGGGCTTTCGATGACGATTTGAGTGCTCGTTCCGTTGGGATGGGTGATCGAAGCTTGAGCGATGGCGGACAGGCTGGGGCCATGGGGAGCCGGTTGTTCAAGTGGAGGCGGGACGGAATGAAACGGACCACAGCTGACGGGAGCTTCGGCGAGTCCGGTGCTCGTGAATCGATGACAACCATGTGCCGATGGAGCGGCCGGGGGGGCGAAGCCCCGTGGCGCAAGGGAAGCGTCGAGCCAAACGAGATGGGACCGATCACTCAGCCCAACATAGAGATGCCCTTGATGGATCCAAGCGCTCGCTAACGGGGCTCTTAGGGGGTGCGGGGAAAGGGGGGAGAGTTCGTCCCATGAGACTCTTGCGAGGGTCTTGAAGGAGGTGGAAGTGAAGCGACCCAGGCGCAGCTCCCGTCGCGACACGACCAAAAGCGCTTGTCCGCCGTTGCCTTCGGCATCCCCGCAGGCAAGTGCGATGGGCTTCTGAACGGGGGATTCGAACCGCTGACGTTTGGTGAAGAGCCCCGGAGGGCTCGGCAAAAACTGACGAATTTCCGCGTCAGCGGTTTCGGAGAAGACGAGGTGGGTCGTGATGGTTCCTTCGGGGGCTCGTGTGCGGGCCCAGAATTCGTTGGGCCATTCGATGACGTCGACGACGAGGCTCAGGTTGCCATCTTGCAGAGAAGGAGAGAGCAAGACGAGCGAGAGATCGAGCTCGCGGGCTCGTTGTCGAGCCACATCGGGAGCCATCGGGTGAGGAGGTCTGTAGCGCGCTTCTGGAACGGCAGCGCCGACGACTGTGCGGATCTTGTTCGTGAGAGCGACAAGCTCTTCACGGGCCAGGTGGGAAGCGACGGCCGGTGCCACGGCGACCAGCGAGGGCCGAGCTGTGTTCAGGGTACGGACTTGCTGAGCGAGCCGGGTGAGGGTGCTTCCTTCTGGGGCCAGGTTCGGGCTCACGGGTGGCTGAGTCGACGGCGCCGGACCCTGTTCGGGGGCTTCTTCTGCGCGGAGGCCGGGACTTGTCGACAAGATCGCCCAGGCCGCTCCGCAGACGAGGAAGCGGCCTGGCAGAGCGTCATTTCGCCGCTTGCTTGGGTTTTTCTTGGGACAGGGGGAGACCATTTTTATCCAACTCGACGACCTTGAGACCGAGCTTTTCGAGCCCACCAGAGATCTTGTCGTAGTCGCCGGCGATGACCACCCGGTAGTCGTCCGGCTGACAATAGGGTTGGGCCGCTTGGCGCGCCTCGATGAGATCGACGGAATGGACTTGATCGGGCCAGGTGGTCCAGAAATCCGCAGGTCTCCCATGAATGGGCAGGGAAGCGAGCTTCCTCCCCAGGGTGTCGACGTGGGAGAATTCCATCGGATAGCCAAGAAGGAGGCCACGGACAGCCTCC